>JABMRZ010000451.1 GCA_013202315.1 Candidatus Tariuqbacter arcticus
AACGAGGCATAGAAATTGGGTATGGATTCCAGCTAAAAGCATGCGGGAATGACAGTGTATTTCAGGAATGACAAAGGGTGATTAATCCATACGAAATAGCGAAGAACTTAAGTTTTTTTTAACCATCCACTAAAATAAAGGGTTGGCGAGATGACTCAGAGGACAGATGGAAGAAAAACAGCCCGAGAGGATAAACTGAAATCCCTCGATTTGGCGATTTCCCAGATAGATAAACAATTTGGCAAGGGCTCGATTATGAAATTGGGGGATGACAGCGCGCGGTTGGCGGTGGATACGGTTTCCACCGGTTCGCTGGCGCTGGACGCTGCGCTGGGGATCGGAGGTGTGCCCCGGGGGAGGGTGGTTGAAGTGTTTGGTCCCGAATCGTCGGGTAAGACAACTTTAGTGCTGCATATCATCGCTGAAGCGCAGAAGCGCGAAGGATTAGTGGCTTTCATCGATGCGGAACATGCGCTCGACGCTAAATACGCCAAGAATTTGGGTGTGGATATAGACAATCTGCTGGTATCTCAGCCGGACACTGGTGAACAGGCGTTGGAAATTGCTGAGAAGCTCGTCACTTCTGGTGCGTTGGATGTGATTGCCATCGATTCGGTGGCGGCGCTGGTGCCGCGGGCGGAAATTGAAGGTGAGATGGGCGATCATCATGTCGGCTTGCAGGCGCGGTTGATGTCTCAGGCGCTGCGAAAATTGACCTCCACCGTTGCCAAATCACACACTTGTATGGTATTCGTCAATCAGATGAGGATGAAGATTGGAGTGATGTTCGGTAATCCTGAAACCACCCCCGGCGGAAGAGCGTTGAAATTTTACGCTTCGGTAAGAATGGATATCAGGCGGATTAGTTCCTTCAAGGAAGGTTCGGAAGTGGTGGGGAATCGAACCCGGGTCAAGGTAGTCAAGAATAAGATGGCGCCGCCGTTCAAGGAAGCTGAATTCGATATCGTTTATGGCAAGGGGATAGACCATTTCTCCGAAATCATCGATTTGGGAATAGACACCGGCATTTTAACCCGAGCCGGTGCCTGGTTTTCTTATGGTGATGACCGGATTGGGCAGGGGCGGGAACGAGTCAAAGAATACCTGGTTGAGCATTCTGATATATATGCGGAAATCGAAGATAAAGTGAAGCGGAAACTGGGGTTGGGTGAATATGCAGAGGGTTCATCCGAAGATGCTGCTGATTCGGTGTAGGCTGTAAATATCAAATGGTTAGGAAAGCAAGGAAACCGGTTCCCCTTAAACAGAAAGCGCTCGATTTATTGTCGAGGCGAAGGTTAAGCCGAGGGGAATTGCGGGATAAGCTTCTTATAAGGGGGTATTCGGAAATTGAAATCGACCGCTTGTTGGACCATTATAACGAAATCGGCTATCTCGATGATGTTTCTTTAGCGTATGATTTCGCCAGGCAGCGGTTGGCGGTGAATCCAATGGGCAGGAGGCTGTTGATGCTGGAATTGGTGAAGCGAAAGCTGCCAACGGAATTGGCTCAAAATGTGGTCGATGAAGTATTCACCGAATTCAGCGAAGAAGAGAGGGCGGAAGCCGCCTGCAAAATCCTGGTTAAGAAAACAAACAGTAAGTCGAAGATATGGAATAAGATGGTTCGGCTCGGATTCCCATACGATTTAATCGAATCGGCGGTGGCGCGGAATGAGCCGGAAGGGGGGTATGAATAGGCGCAATAAGAGCATAAACCCTACCCCTATTTTCAGGGTGAATCTTGAAAAAGACCGATATATTTTGTAGATTAATTATTTATGGAAATAGTTTGTACCGGTTCAAATAAATAATAGGTGAATGAAGTATGACAGGGGTTGATGTGACAACCCCGCCTTGCTGTCAACTAATAATTATTCGGTTTGAATTGATAACCTCACGCGAAATCAGAAGCGGCTTCATTGATTTTTTCAAGAGCCGCGGACATACCTATGTACCTTCCGCACCTGTGGTGCCCATCGGTGATCCCACCTTACTATTCACCAACGCCGGAATGAATCAATTTAAAGATATTTTCCTCGATATAAAAACTCCCGCTTTCACTCGAGCGGTGAACTCGCAGAAGTGCATTCGGGTGTCAGGCAAACATAATGATTTGGAGGAAGTGGGACCTTCCAACCGGCATCATACTTTTTTTGAAATGTTGGGAAATTGGTCTTTCGGGGATTATTACAAGCTTGAAGCGATACGATGGGCGTGGGAACTCTTCACCGAAGTATGGAAGCTCCCTAAAGATAGACTATACGCAACCGTCTATCTCGAAGACGATGAGGCGGAGGGGTGTTGGCGGTCGGAAACCGATATCGACCCTGCGAGAATTACCCGGCATGGTAAAAAGGACAATTTTTGGGAGATGGGCGATGTCGGTCCCTGCGGTCCCTGCAGTGAAATCCACTATGATTTGGGAGCCGACAGCTGTGATATGAAAGGGCGCGAACATATTTGCGAAGTGAATGGAGCGTGCGGAAGATATGTCGAATTGTGGAACTTGGTGTTCATTCAATACCATCGTGATGAAAAGGGTCGGGTCAGTGAATTGCCCGCCAAACATGTCGACACCGGCGCGGGCTTGGAACGCATAGCGGCGGTTCTGCAGGGGGGGATGTCCAATTATGACAGCGACTTGTTTCAGCCGCTCATCGGTAAAATCGTGGAATTAAGCGGCGTGGAATACGCCGGTTCCATTCCTCATAGAGTCATCGCCGACCATCTGCGGGCGCTGACTTTCGCCATCGCCGACGGCGCTCTGCCCTCGAACGAGGGGCGGGGATATGTGTTGAGGCGAATCCTCAGGCGCGCATCCCGCTTCGGGCATGAAATTGGATTGAAGCAGCCGTTCATATATAAACTGGCGCCGGTCTTGACCGATTTAATGGGAGATGTTTATCCCGAAATTCGGGAAAGGCACCAGCATATCGCATTGACAATCAAAAGCGAAGAGGAAGGATTCACCGCCACGCTCGAACGGGGACTCGATATCTTCCGTTCATTAATCGAAAGACTGGATGCATACGGCGAAAGGGTTATGCCCGGCGAAGACGCTTTCAAGCTCTATGATACATATGGATTCCCCTTGGATTTGACCGAATTGATGGCGCGGGAAAAGGGGTATTCGGTCGATGTCGAAGGGTTTCAAAGGGCGATGACGTTGCAGAAAGAACGGGCTCGCGCCGGGGGGAAATTCGCGGTGAACGCCGGTTCGGAAGTTCCATGGCGGATTGTGAATGATATCGGGAACGCACCGCCGGAGGAATGGCAGGACTTTATCGGATATGAGTATGAAGATTTCGATACTATAGTGGTGAAATTCCGGGAACTGCCGGAATATTTTGAAGTGGTGGTCAAGGATACACCAATTTACGCCGAAGCGGGCGGTCAGGTCGGTGATACCGGAACTATAACCACCGCCGATGGTGAAAAGTATGACATTCAGGACAGTTACTATGATGAAGCCGGTCATAGAATATTGAAGGCTGCCGGCGATTTTCAATCGTTTGCGAAGGCTGTCCGGGAGAATTCGAAAGTCCATATTTCCGTCGATTCAGCCCGCAGGATAGCGATACAGCGTAATCATACCGCCACTCATTTGCTTCACTATTCCTTACGAAAGATATTGGGCGAGCATGTTCGGCAGGCGGGTTCGCTGGTGCATCCCGATTATCTGAGATTCGATTATACTCATTATCAGAAGCCCGGAGCCGGTTTGTTGAATGAAATTGAATTGATGGTGAACCGCCTGATAATGGGGAATTCGCCGGTTTCATCGGAAATCACCACTTTTGAAGACGCCCGCAAGAAAGGCGCAATGGCGCTTTTCGGCGAAAAATACGATGAAAAAGTCCGAATGATTTCAGTTGGAGACATCTCCAGGGAACTTTGCGGCGGCACTCATACTGCGCTAAGCGGTGATATCGGATATTTCCGCATCGTCAGCGAAACCGGTGTTTCCGCGGGAATCCGCCGCATCGAAGCGGTTACCGGTGAAAAAGCCCTGTCAGCGGTACTGGAAGAACATAATACGGTGGAACATTTCAGAGTAACACTGCACAGTTTCGGGAGCGATGTACGGGAAAAATTGGATAAGTTCGTCCAGGAGAAGCGCGAACTTGAAAAGGAAGCCGAAAGACTTCGGCGAAGCGGCGGCGGCGTAAATTTCGCTGAATTTTTAAACCGCGCTGTGGTCGTCAACGGAAAGCGGATTGTGTCGAAAAGAGTGGAAGCCGCCGATATGAACGCCCTGAAGGACTTGGGGGATGGGCTGAGAGATAAACTGGTGAGCGGAATTGGATTCTTGGGTGCGGAAATCGGCGGTAAGGCGAGTTTAGTTTGCGTTGTGACCGATGATTTGATTGAACTTGGGATCAAGGCGGGTGATTTAGTGAAGGGTGCGGCTGTATCCATCGGCGGAGGCGGCGGAGGGAAACCCCATTTAGCCACCGCCGGAGCGAAGAGTTCCGCAAAGCTCGATACCGCGCTTGAAGCGGCGGCTAAACTAGCGGAGGAAGCCCTTCAATGACCGTCTACCGGACATTATTGGATATACGCAGCGGCGGCGGTAAAGGTCTTTTCGTCCTGCTCGATCCGGATAAGAGTGATATCAACATGCTGTGCCGCCGCGCTGAAAGCGCTCAAGATGCCGGCGCAATTGCCGTCCTGATCGGCGGTTCGCATATCAGCGATGGTGATTTTGATTCAACTGTCAGGGAAATAAAGAAGGGGTTGGATATTCCGCTGATAATTTTCCCCGGCGGTGCGACCCAGCTTTCGCAATACGCCGATGCGGTGCTGTTTCTATCGCTGATTTCGGGGCGCAATCCGCAGTATTTAATCGGAGAACATATATCGGCGGCTCCGCGAGTGAAGCAGTTGGGTTTGGAAGTTATTCCCACGGCGTATATGTTAATCGAGTCGGGGGTGATGACAGCTATTGAATTCGTCAGCGATACCAAGCCCATCCCGCGCCGTCAAACCGGCCTCGCCGCCGCTCACGCCCTCGCGGGGGAAATGCTGGGTATGAAGCTAATATACCTGGAAGCGGGGAGCGGTGGACTGCATTCGGTTCCGCCGGAAATGGTGGCTGAGGTAGTGAAGAGTGTGTCGGTTCCGGTCATCGTGGGAGGGGGGATTAAAAGCGCGGGGGCGGCTGAAGCCATCGCCTACGCCGGAGCGGATTTCATCGTGGTGGGCAATGCGCTGGAGAAGGATGGCGATGACCGGCTGTTGAGGGGGATTGCTGCGGCGATTTCATAATTTAGAAACAGGCTTTAGGCTGTGGGCTTTAGGGTATGGATTCCCACTAAAAGCGAGGGGGAATGACAGTGCATTTCAGGAATAATCAAGGGTGATTTACACACAGGTAATAGCGAAGAAGTATGAAATACTTATAGTGGTTTCAGATGGGTCTGTTCCCGAAATCGAAATAGACCGTGATTTTTATCCACAACGATGAAAATGTAGGGGTTTGATTTATCAAACCTTATAATATTTAAACTGTTACGAAAGGGCTTAATGAATCATGCCCCTACAAACCCAGCAAATATCTATTTGGGCAACACACCCGGATAGGATAAATTAAGAAAATATTCGGTATACAGAATGAACTTTGAAGAGAAAATCGAAGATATTTCCAGGGATGTCAAAGCGCATATCAAGGAACTCGGCGACAAACTGGAGCGAAGGTTTGACGCTAAATTCAAGGAACATAAGCAACATTCACAGAGCTGTAAGGTTTCAACATTCTGGGGTTTGGCGCTGATTATCTTTGGCGGATTACTTCTGATAAATCATTTATTTGGAATGGACTGGGATATCCCGATTGTTCCGCTGGCAATGATTGTACTGGGCGGCTATTTAATATTCAAGAGCGGTAAAAATGACTGATTTTTCTGAAAATATACTGCGGGAATCGGTAGTATTACAGCTAAAAGCTTCCGCTAATATCAAGCATGCGATGTTGAAGCGGTGCGTGGATTCGATCATCGCCGCCGCCGGTATGATTGCCGGTGCATTGAAAAACCTGAATCGAACAGTCTACTTCTGCGGTAACGGGGGCAGCGCCGCTGACAGCCAGCATTTGGCAGCGGAATTCATCGTCCGGCTTTCAAGTAAGCGGAATCGGAGGGCTTTACCAGCGGTGGCTTTGACCACCGACACTTCCATTTTAACCGCCGCCGCCAACGATTATGGTTTTGAATCGGTTTTCGCCCGGCAGGTCGAGGCTTTAGGGCGGGAAGGGGATGTGCTGGTCTGCATCTCGACCTCGGGGAACTCGATTAATCTGGTCAAAACCGCTGAAATCGCCCGGCAGAAGGGAATGAAGCTGATTGGGTTTTTAGGCGCGAAGCCGGGCGCGTTGGGTCCAATGATGGACATTTGCATAAATATTCCTTCGGACGATTGCTGTAGAATTCAGGAGGGACATATCACCGCCGGGCATATTATAGTCGATTTGGCGGAGAAACTGCTCTTTGGCGAGGTTGAAGATTGACCTTCATAAATGCAGGAATTTTAGCGGCGCTCGGCGCTATGGCGCTGCCCCTATTGATTCACTTATTCAACCGCCAGCGCCATCGTGATGTCGATTTCAGCACCCTGAAGTTTTTGAAGTTATTGGAACGCGAAAGGATGCGCAAGGTTCGACTGACCGAATGGCTGCTGCTTATCTTGAGGACGGCGGCTGTTGGCGCAATAGTATTCGCATTCGCCAGGCCTGCAATTCAGAAGATGTGGGGATTCCTGCCGGGTGAAGCCGATACGATAGCGGTTCTAATGGTGGATAATTCATTGTCGAGTCAAGTCGTGGGACCGTGGGGAAGCGCAATTTCCGAGGAGCGGCGCCGGGCGGTAGAGGCTTTGGATATTTTCGTCAATGCCGACCGGGTTGCGATTATTTCCGCCGCTGAACCGGCGCGAAGTGTGAATAAAATGCCTTTGCCCGGGGGGGATGAAAGGTTGAGGCGCGCAATTTTCGAGCTGGAGACCAGCGACGCCGCCGTAGACTGGCGGACTGCCTTTCAAGAAGGTATGGAATTCCTGCGAAATGCCGACCAGCCGAATAAGGAGATATATCTCTTTTCGACTTTTTACAGCGGTGACGCTGAACTGGATTCTGCGCTGGCGGATTTGCCTGAACAGGTGAGGGTGTTCCTGGTAAGTGCGGGGCTCGAAAGGTCCGACAACCTGGCGATTTTAAGTGTTGAATTGGAGACGCAGATTATCCAGGTTGGGGGAGCGGTGACTTTCTCCGTTACCGCCGGGAATTTCAGCGGTGAATCGTGCGAAGAAGTTCCCATCAGCGTGTATCTGGGCGGTGAAAGAGTCGCTTCCACCGATTTGAATATCCCCCCTCTGGGTGAAACCGTCGCCAGCTTTAAAGTGATTCCCAAGGAGGGTGGATTCATCAGCGGCAGGGTGAAGCTGGAAGCTGAAGACGCCTTAACGGCGGACAACAGCCGGTATTTCTCGTTTTATGCGCCAGATAGAATAGATGTTTATTTAGCCGGTGATTCGGCTGAAGTCGCCGATGTGTCATTAGCGCTTGCGCCGGCATCTGACCGTGATTATGCTATTGAGCCGCAAATACTGAAATCCGTTGCGGAATTGGGGGAATATCCGAGTGCGGATGTGGTCTTTCTGGTGGGAAGTGAGAGGCTTTCTCCTTTCGAGGCGGGGATGCTCGGCAGACTTTTGGAAAGAGGGGGAGGGGTTCTGATTTCACCCTCTGAAAAGATAAATCCCGCCGCTGTCAATCGTGAGTTCTTGCAGCCGTTGGGCGCGCCTCAGTTAGGGGATTTCATAAGCGGCAGTGAAGCGACTTGGTCGCTAATAGACTACCAACACCCTATTTTTGCAGGTGTTTTCGGCGACAGCGGCGCTTTGGAATCACCTATTTTTCATCGCAGATTCAAGTTGATGGGGGTCGGTGGGAGCGATATTATCGGATTTCGAGGCGGGGATGCGTATTTGAAAGAGGTTCCCATCGGGGGGGGAACTATGCTTATTTTCGCCGCCGGTTTCAGTGATTATTGGGGAGATATCGCTTACCGGGGGATTTTCGCCCCTTTGATGCATCGTGCGGCGGAATATTTGGGCAGTAAAGGTATGGATAAGAAATACTCTTTGACCGCCGGAAAAGCGATCGAGTATTTCAGTAAGCACCTCAAGGAGCCGTTTGAAATCCTCAAACCCGATGGTTCATTGATTGAGCTTCTGTCGAAACCCGGGGGAAATTCCGTGAAGTTGACATACGAGGCGACCGGCGCATCCGGGATATACCGGTTGATGCGGGGCGATGAGATTGAATCTATGTTCGCGGTCAATCCCTCGGTTGAGGCGAACCCGCTGCATAGAATAATCAAGGACGAATATCCGGCTGAATTACAGATCGCCGGAAATACGAATTTAGCGGACGCGATTCTATCAGGGCGGCTGGGAGATGAATTATGGCGGGTATTCCTGCTGATTGGAATCGGCTGCCTGGCTTTGGAATCGCTGATTGTTAGGATAGGCAACGGATAATCAAAACGAAATACGCGAAAGGGCGGTATTAGTCGGGGTGACCCTGAAGGGGTATGATTCCTGGGTCATCGATGACCATCTCACCGAGCTTTCTTTGCTGGCTGAGACCGCTGGCGCTGAGGTCATCGAAGTCATTTCCCAGCGCAGGAGCAATATAGATCCGGCGTACTATATCGGCAAGGGTAAGTGTGCGGCGTTGAAAAACCTTGTGGTGGAAATCAATGCCGACCTGGTGATTTTCGATGACGACTTGACCCCGGCGCAGGTTAGAAATCTTCAGCGGGAAATAAACCGGCGGGTCGTGGACCGGACGGGGATCATCCTTGATATATTCGCCCGGCGGGCGCGCAGCCGGGAGGCGAAAATTGAAGTTGAACTGGCGCAGTTGAATTACCTACTCCCCCGGCTGACCAGGCATTGGGAACACTTATCCCGGCAGGCGGGAGGTATTGGAACCAGGGGCCCGGGTGAGACTCAGTTGGAAACGGACCGCCGCTTGGTCAGGGAAAGAATCGCCGTTTTACGGATGAAGCTGAAGCGGATTGAGCAGGGTCGTTCCATCCGAAGACAACGGCGTAAAAAACTCCCGGTTGTGGCGCTGGTAGGATATACCAACGCCGGGAAATCGACGCTGTTGAATTCATTGACAAACGCCGATGTTTTCGTAGAGGACAAGCTCTTCGCCACTTTAGACCCGGTAGTGCGGAGCTATCAGGATGACAAGGGGCGCAAGGCGCTGTTCACCGATACGGTCGGCTTCATCAGGAAACTGCCCCATCACTTGGTGGCGTCTTTCAAAAGCACCTTGGAGGAAGTGGTGGAGGCTGATCTACTGCTTCACATTGTCGATATCGCACATCCATTCTATTTAAATCAAATGGAAGGAGTGCGGCAGGTGCTGGAAGATATCGGCGCCGGCGCCAGACCGATTTTAACCGTATTCAACAAGGTAGATCTGGTCAGCAGCGATTCAGTATTACAGGCGGCGAAGGATCGTCATCCCGGCGCCCTGTTCATCAGCGCAATTCGCAGGATTGGGTTGAAGCGCTTGACGGAAACGGTATTGGAACTGGTATTCACTCCTACTATCAGCGGCGAAATAACTCTGGAACCAGCCGCAGCCGCCGAATGGGAATCGAGATTCAAATCGGTCAGAGTCGAGTCGAAAAAATTCGTGGAGGGGAAAATAAAGATACGATTCAGCGGCGATGGGAAGATGAAGGATTTGCTCTTGCGGTTTGCCGAGGGGGATAACCTGGTATTGGATGAATGAAATCCACCTCGGCAATTCCGGGGGTAACCGCTGAATTATTAATCCGACAAGATAATAGTGTAGAATTCGTTTCATGAGCATATAATTGCAAGCAAAACCAATTACATCTGCCTAATTTCATTAAAAACACTGGATTCCCGCTTTCGCGGGAATGGCAAGTTTGGGATATTTTCAGACAGACTGTTTCGCGGGAATGACATTCGTGGCTGTTTCAGAATGAAAATTTTGATACTGTAATATACACTATTTTCAGTTCTCATAAATAGATTCTTCATTTTCTATTTCCAGTTCAAATGAGCGTCGCTATTCCAAAAAGTATAAGATGGGGGGTTATCGGGCTCGGCAGATGTGGCGGTAATTTCGCCGAAGAATTCTACCTCCGAGGCTATCCAGCTATCGCCATTAATTCTTCGCATACCGATTTACGAGCCGGGAAACTGCCGTCCGATAAACAGTTTTTTGTGGGATTACGCCGACAAGATGGCGCCGGACAGGATATGGCTTTAGGCGAGCGATGTCTCACCGTCAATAAGAAACGGCTGTTGGAATCGATTGCAAGGGAAATGGATGATGTGGCATACATTCTGCTTACCGCCGGTTTGGGAGGCGGCACCGGGAGCGGTATTGGAACGCTTTCTTTTATAATGGCTGAACTGGACATTCCTATGAGCGCCTTGACAGCGCTGCCCTGGGACGGCGAAAGCACTGTCTCCAAAGTCAACGCAGTTCGAGCGCTGAATAAGTTGATTAATTCCCCGGTGAACAGCATCGCTCTGATTGATAATCAAAAAATCCTGTCAAAAGCCGCCGATTCTCCCCTGTCGGAATTATATCTCCGCCCCAATCGCGAATTAGTGGATACCTTCGATGGAATCAACCGCATCAGCCTCAATCCCGCCGTGAAGCCTTTGATAGGCTTCGATTCCGAGGATTTAAAACGGTTCTTCACTACTCGAGGGATATTGCTGCTTGGGAAAATATCTCTTGATAGTATCGATTTTGGGCGGAATGAAAATCTCATCGCCCGCCTGCGGGAAATGTGGGAAGATGGAGGATGGCTTCATCCTGGCAGGGATTTCAATCAAGCGACAATGGCGGGGGTGGTGATTTTAGCGCCCCCTGCTTTGTTGAAAAAAACATCCGCCGCTCATTTTGAAAAAGTGATTGCCGCTGTGAAAAATATCGTCTCTTCCAGCGGTATTTATACCGGCATATTTCAAACCGCAGCGGATAACATACCTCTGCTTTATACCATAATCGCCGGAATGCCCCTGCCCGAAAGGGTGGAACAATTGACAAGACAAGCTAAAGCTGAAGGGAAGATGCTGGCATTGAAATCCACCGAAGGGAAACTTGAACTCAACCTCGACGAATTCTCCGGCTTAGACCTTTTCAGTAAATGAACTTCTTGGCGGAATTATGTGGTTTTAGATATCAGCGTGGTTATTAATCCGGTGGATAATTAGTTGACATCATATTCTATTATACTTTATTTATCATATAACAAAGATTCCGGATTCCCGCTTTCGCGGGAATGACACGGGCGGAAATATTTTAGAATGAGAATTTTGAATATAAACTATTTTCCGCCCTTATTAATGCCAATTTCTCAAAGGAAGAATATGCGAAATCCTCTCTCCTATAGACAATATAATCAGATTAAGTCGATTCTATTTTTAGCGATTATCATTATATTTAGCCTTGCAGTTTTGAGCGGGTGCATAAACCGAGAAGGGGCTGATAAAATAACAGAATCCGGCACCGGTGAAGTCAGTATGACCATATCCGACGGGGCGGCTGAAAGCTTCGTTTCAGACAGCGCCTGGGTGATGGTGGATTATGCGGGTTCACCGGGAATGTGGATACTATCCGTTTCCGCTTTCGAATTCCCCTTGCCGCTGAATATTTTTACCTTCACCGCAATCGGAATCGCTTTCCCCGGCTCGATGGATATTGATTCTTCCACTGCTTTTGGAGCGGCGAGTTATGCTTCGTCTCAAGGTAATTTCTTCCTGTCGCAAATGCCGGGGGGTTTCGGGATTATTGTAGTGGATGAATTCATTGAACAAGAACGAATCGCCGGAAGTTTCAATTTCACTCTCATCGACACTTTATCCGGTGATATTTTAACCATCGAAAACGGTTTATTCGACGCCGCCATCGATGAAAGTCTATACCTCAATCCCTGATTAAATGGAATTTTCCAATGTGCAAGTTAGAGACTACGCTTGACAAATTATAGTAGAAGCGTTGCATTAAAGTATTCCCAATATAAAAGTCGTTTTTTTACGCTGATGATAAGGGGAATTCCCAGAACGAGGAATAAAAGGTTTAGGAAGGTGGATTTGGATGTGTATTTGAATCTGTTAAAATAAAATACAAATTTGACAAATTTCTTTAAAACGCTTATATTACTAATAACACAATGAGTTTTTTACTTTTATTATAGATTTGAGGAACAATTCAAATGGCTGTAAAATCATCAGTAAGAACACCCGCTAAAAGAGTACATGTCATTTCTCGGAAAAACGGCTGGGCTGTCAAACTTGAGGGCGCTTCAAGAGCAAGTAGAGTCTACAACAAAAAGGAATCCGCAGTAGAAGGCGCAAAAAAGATGGCACCCAAAGGGCATGATATTGTGGTTCATAAAAAAGATGGTACAATACAAAAATGGGAAAAAGCTAAAGCTAAGAAATGAATCCAGGTAATTTCTCAAAGAATGTTTTTATAAATTGTCCATTTGATAATGACTACATCCCGCTCTTACGACCGTTATTATTTACAATCTTATATCTTGATTATAATCCTAGGATTGCATCTGAGAGATTTGATTCTGGAGAAACACGGATAACTAAAATATGTGAATTAATTGAAGAATCAAAATTTAGTATCCATGACATCTCTCGAATGGAATCGACAAGAAGAAATGATATACCGAGATTTAACATGCCTTTCGAATTAGGTATCGATATTGGATGTAGACGATTCAAAAACGGAGAAGCAAAGACAAAGGTGTGCCTTGTATTGGAAAAGGAGAGA
Source organism: Candidatus Tariuqbacter arcticus (assembly GCA_013202315.1). Taxonomy (GTDB): domain Bacteria; phylum Electryoneota; class Tariuqbacteria; order Tariuqbacterales; family Tariuqbacteraceae; genus Tariuqbacter; species Tariuqbacter arcticus. The sequence continues at coordinate 12,851 of JABMRZ010000451.1, forward strand.
TATAGATACCAAAAAGCTATATCTGATTTATCAGGATCGGACATTAAGAATCATAATAACAACCCTGAAGATATTATCTTAAATGTTCGTAACTGGTTTATAGAAGTAGATTTACAAGAAGCACCAAGCAGTACTTTAATTTGGGATGATTTTAATGATTTTATGGCTGATTTTTATGAGAAAAGAGAGGAAGAAGGATTTACAACAAAAGATTTGCAGATGATGCCAATTCCAGAATACATAGGTTTCATTAAAAAATGGTTGGAGGAAAGAAAATGAGATATTGCGAGGATTCAATTTGTATTAATTTTTATGACTCTTGTAGCAAACTAATTGGGGGTGATAAAAATAGTACAGAAGGATATTTATGCGGAGGAGAAATTCAAACTCTATTCTTTAAGAAACCATCTGCTGCTAAATCTTATAGAGTATGGTGCCCAAGATATTAAAATATTTCCCGAACATTTCCCATTAACCATCCTAAAATCGGTAAATGGTTTAAAACACAACTTACTCCCCTCCATCGCAGATTCATCATACCCAAATCCCCAATCTTTAACCTTCACCATCACCCAATCAGCGTCATCAGCGGTTTAAAAACACCGATAACCGACTACCGTTCACCGTTCACCGCTCAATAATCATAATATTCCAACCCCAAATGGGTTATCATCTCTTCGCCCATCATATACCTCAAGGTGTTCTTCAACTTCTTCAATTGAATGAACAAATCATTTTCCGGATACACTTCCGGCGCATGCATCGGGCTCTTGAAATAGAATGAAAGCCATTCCTGAATCCCCTTCATCTCCGCCCGGTGCGCTAAATCGGTAAACAAGGCTAAATCCAATACTATCGGCGCCGCCAATATCGAATCCCGGCATAAAAAGTCTATCTTTATCTGCATCGGATATCCCAGTCAGCCGAAAATGTCAAGGTTATCCCACCCCTCCTTGTTATCTCCGCGAGGGGGGTAATAGTTTATCCGCACCTTATGGTAAAAATCCTCGTAAAGTTCGGGATACAACTCCGGCTGCAGTATCTGTTCCAAAACGGACAGCTTGCTCTCTTCCTTGGTCTTGAAAGACATCGGGTCGTCCAGGACTTCCCCATCCCGGTTTCCCAAAATATTGGTGGAAAACCATCCTCGCAACCCCAGCATCCTCGCCTTCAACCCCGGAGCGATTATTGTCTTCATTAAGGTCTGGCCGGTCTTGAAATCTTTCCCAGCCACCGGAACACCCATTTCCTCCGCCAATTGAAGCAGAGCCGGTATTTCAGCGCATAGATTGGGCGCGCCATTGGCGAAAGGCACCCCGGATTTCAGCGCGGCGTAGGCGTAAATCATACTGGGGAAAATCGATGGATTATTATCTTTCAACCCCGCTTCAAACCGCTCCAAATCCGAATGTACTTCACCCTTCGCCTGGAAAACTTCAGTAGAAGCGCACCAAATCATCACCATTCGGGAAACTCCGGATTCCACCCGGAAATTCTCAATATCATCCATCAACCACTGAGCGAGTTCAGCCTTGGTTTTACCGCGCTTAACATTGGGACCGTCTAAATTCCGCACATAGTCCCGGTCGAAAACGGCGGTCATCGGCTTGATGCTTTCCAGGAAATCGCGCACCGGTTCTATATCCTGCGGTTTGAGAACCCCCGCTTTCATCGCCGCTTTACAGCAATCGTCTTCGAAGATATCCCATCCGGCAAAGACCAGATCATCCAACTCCGCTATAGGGACGAAATCTTTGATCAAAGGAGACCGCTTTTCAGTCCGTTTCCCTAGACGAATAGTCCCCATCTGCGTCAACGCACCGACTGGCGCTCCGAAACCGCGCCTTACCAGTTCCACTCCGGCGATGAAAGTGGTCCCCACCGCTCCCAATCCGGGAATAAGTACTCCCAATTTACCTTCGGCTTTCGGTATTTCTTGTCCTAATTTCATTATTTAAGCCTTGTTATGTTTTGTAATATTTATTCAATTGTAGCACCTTTGTTTTCTGAAGGTAACATTATAGCTTTATTAAAAAGAAAGCGGTATCTGTCTGTTTATT
>JABMRZ010000452.1 GCA_013202315.1 Candidatus Tariuqbacter arcticus
GATTCCCGCTTTCGCGGGAATGACAGCTTGGGACTATGAGGAACAGTGTAGGGTAAACTATTAATTGCCCTTATTAATAATTAACTATGAATGAACACGAATAAACACAAATGATAAAGATGCCGTTGAATGCAAGAAAACTTATCATAAAGGCTATAGAATAACGATGACGCAGAATATGCTGATATAAATCAGCGAAATCAATCCCAATCAGCGTAAATCAGCGGTTCAAAAGAAGAACTATTTATACAAAACAACGAGGAAACAATAAAAACAACAAGGCGGTTCCTCTCCATCCCGCCTCAAATGTCTTAATATAATGATTCTCGTGAATAATTGCCGATAATTATTCGTAGGGGCAATTCATGAATTGCCCCTACAGGTAGATTTACAGTATTGTTTTGTAGGGGTTTAATATATTAAACCTCTACGACAAAGACTCGCAACTCGCAACTTATTTCACCAGTATCATCTTCTTCATCCCGCTGAATTCTCCCGCCTCCAACCTATAGAAATAGATTCCGGAAGACAGCCCGGAAGCATCCATCGCCACCGATTTATAGCCCGCATCCTGCCAGCCGTCGACCAGCGCAATCACTTCCTGCCCCAGTGTGTTGTAGACAGTCAGCTTCACCTTCGCCGCTTCCGGTAAGGAGTATTGGATGATTGTGGTCGGATTGAACGGATTTGGATAGTTTTGATATAAAGCTAAATCATTCGGGAGTTCGGAAGTTATACCCGAAAGTTCATCCCAGCCGGTAAGTGTCCAACTGGTGTTGCTGCTGTTGGCGTTGACGCCGCTCTTGTCGAAGTTGAAGGAATCCTGGGCGTCGACCATCCCGGAGGCATAATTACCGCTGAACATCGAATAGGTATAAGTTCCGGCGGGAGCGTTTCCGGGGACATTCTGACTCATATCGCGGGTGATAACCTCGCCGCCCGCCAGGGACATTCCTAGTCGGCAGAAGATTTCAAAATCGCCCCCCGTTGGCAGAGTCGCCACCACCCAGACATCGAAAATCTGCTGATTGGCGCCGTTGTTGACTATTTCCGCATTATAATTGAAGCTGCCCCCGATGGCGGGGATGACGATGGGCGGATTTTCAGGGGTCAAGGTTACCGTCAAGTCGGGTCCCTCAATCGGAGTGCTGTAGAGAATGCACATTCCATCGCCAACCGGCGTGGCGTGAACATCGTAATCGCCGTCGAAGAAGTATTGGATGCCGTCGGTTTCACTGTGATTCTCAATGCCGATTGTTCCTTCACTCTGTGATGCGTTAGACATTTCCTTATACTGCACCAGGATGCGCCCGTCGCCGGTTGAAGTGGGATAGTGCGCGGGGTCGTATAAGATAGTCTGGAAGGTTTCAAAATTGTTGGTCGGATTAAATTGTTCAATATGATTATATTCCACGATATGGCGGTGATTGGCTTCATCATACCAATACCATACTCCGCCCGAATTCGTCCGCTGGGGCGATAAATCTTCCCAGTAGGAACCTATCATCGGCGAAGGTCCATCCGAATCGGGAATGCCGGAATTTGAATAGTCTTCTTCGGTAACTATCCCCATTCCAAGCCAGCCGTTGGAGGCGATAGTCAAGCTGTCGTAGGTTATCCCATAATACTGAAAGGGGAACGGCAGGGCGTAATGGAAGACTTCATCATCGTTCACGAAGGGTGTCTGAATCCCCGAACCGCCCGAATCGGGGTGCAGTTCCACCCATTCATAGACCGGTATTTCCGGCAAATCGTTGGGGTCATAAGCCGAATAGCCGTAATTGTCCGGTCCCGTAGCCATATAGGTGATATCGCCGACTATTGTGCTGAAATAGTCTTCCCCTTCGTAGCCGATATTGTCGGCGAAATAGATATCGAATTCTACTGTATGCTCCTGCGGGCAGGCGGAAGAGACGCTGATTTCAAAACTTCCGGTTCCTTCTTCGCCAGCTGGGATTTCGCCATACTGGAAAATCGTAGTGTTGAGGGTGATATAGGGGTCAGTAGTCGCCAATTCCGTTTCCAGCAGGGTGGTGAAACATCCGCCGTCATTGAACAGGGTGATGTTCAGGGTGGCGGATTCGCCGGGATCGAGGTTTCCGTTACCGTTCCCGCCAGCGGCGTCATCGATTATCAATTCGGCGAATTCGATTTCCGGCGCGAAGGTTTGGAGATTAAAATAACTCGTCCATTCATCAGCGCCGCTGAAAGCTATCAGCGTGAAAGCCACCCAATGCCCGTCTTCGACCGACCCATCGATGGTAACGGTGAAAGCGTCATCAACGGTGGCGGTCCCGCCTTGAAGTATATCGCCGAAATCGACGGTATCGCTGACCAAAGTCACCAATGTGTCTTCAGTGATGATTGTCACCCAGACATCAGTAGCGTCTTCAACGCCGACATTAGTTACGGTCATATCGAGGTAGACGGTTTCGCCGTAATCCCAGGCGCCGTTGTTGTTGCCCGCTTCATCGTCAACTTCGACCGCTTCATAAATCACATAAGCGCCGGTGGGGGGAATCACCAATACGCTGCCTTCGTGGGGGAGATAATCGTGGGCGGTAACATATAGGTCAGCCGGTCCCAAAGACAGAATCGGATCATCGAAAATCATATCGCAGATTCCGGTTTCATCGGTGAAGCCGACTCCATAGATGACTCCATCTTTCGACAGGCAGACCCTTGCGCCTTCAACGCCGAGGACTTCCACCTGGAAGGAATTTGCGCCCAGGAAGATTTCACCGGCATAATTGGGCGCCAGTATTTGCGGCTCCGCAGTCCACATATCGAGGGTGGGTTCACTGAAAAGGTTCAATTGGTAAAAGCACCAGCGGTTCTGTTCATATTCAATATAAGGAATACAGTCCTCTTTGGAATCGATATTAGCTTCCGAAGCGATAGTTATATTTTCGCCCCAAATCGCATCGAAGAACTGCTTGTCGTAATACTGGGATGACCCCTGGGTGGTGCTTAAAGCGCCCCAGCCGTAGCGGGAATTTGTTATCACCGCCACCGCCCCGGTTTCCATCACCGAAAAATATTCGCTGATGCAATCATCGGTATAGCTTCCGCCGGTGGTGCGGTTATCGAAGGAACCGCAGTAGCATCCCTGGGAATAAATCAGGTAAAAGTTATGGTTGACCCCATTATTGGTGAAATTGGCGGTGGTTACTTGATTGCTGTAAAGCTGCATCATATAATCGACATTGCAGTGCCCCAGATGATTGACATACTGGGGTCCTTCATTCAACAAGGGAGCCAAATCACCCAATCCCGACCAGGAGTTTCCAGGGGTTTCATACAAGGTCCGCACCTCAAAATTCGGGGGAAAAGGAGCGGTTACGAAGCCCCAGCTTGAATTGCCGGTGCGGATTTCTTCCTTGTATTCCCATGCCCATATCGGCCAGCCCAGGTCTTCGCCGGTCATCAAAGCGGTTTCAATTTCATCCACCACCGGTTCCCGCATGAACATCATCTGCTTGTTGACGAAACGGTCGATTTCAGTCTGAGAATCGACCGCGGCGCGGGAAACGAACACTTCAGCCCGGAGGTCGGCTTCGCCCGGTTCACCCCATTGGTTGTCGCCGTCATCGTTCCAATTGCCGTCCAAACCGGCAAAGTAGCAGTCTCCGGCGATGTCGTTGTCGGTGTAGAATCCCTGATTATCATACAATCCGCGGTGGGGGATGATTTCATCATCGCCGGCGAGGAAGACATAGGTCAAATCGAAATTCTCGTAATAATCGATGATACATTCGCGAATTTGTTCCGGGTTGTCAACCCCGGTGTAGTTATTGTAAATATCCTGAACCGTTTCCACCGCGATATAATATCCGCATTTGGTCTTCCATTCGATATAATCACCCCACATATCGACCATATTCTCGTGGGTGATTAGAAGAATGTCGAAATACGGTTCATCCGTATTATCATCGATTGCGCCGTAGCTGGAAACCGCGGCGGGATTGTCAATCTGCCCTTCCAATTCGCCGACCGTGCGAACATCCTGCTTGAATCGGCGGGAAACGGCGTCTGAACCGCGGGCGGTGGGAGCGGTATTAACTATGACGCTTAATTGAGGATAATATGCGACTTCGCCGGTAACCGGATTGTAAGTTACCGGATTTACAGCGATGGCGGCGATGCCGTGCCCGCGATAGAAATCGGTGCGGAGATGCGCCGCCGGGTCAGCCGGGAAAGCGGTGTTGGCTCCGTAAATTTCCGGGTTGGGCGCATCCGGCTGCGCAGGACCGCTGAAGCTCAAAGGATACTGCCGCTGCACCGGCGGGATGTGGAATCCAGCGCCCAGAATCACCGGAGCACCGGTTCGCACCGTCACCGAAACCGCTTCTTCGCCCGGAGGCAGGAGCAGGTTCAAGCCCCAGACCGGAAGTTGAGGGTCGCCCACATTCCCGGTGGTCATCGCCTGCGGGAGTATGACTTTATGATTGCCGTTATGCTCTTCTATTGAAGGGCGGGGAACGGTCAAGGTTTGGGTGACTGTTCCGGCTAAAGCAAATGTTGTGGAAAGAGCCACAAGCAAGAGAAAGATGAGTAATTGTTTCATTCTACTACCTCTGAATTAGTTATGAAATAATAATTAAATTCTTACATCTCTGTATGTATTTGTAATTAATAAAAATGCATAGTTTTGTTTTTCTTGAGCAATGAGCCATGAGACTTGAGCCTTTCTGTTCTTTGTTTTCGGTTCACGGTTCTCAAATCAAATATCAAATTTCAAATATCTTTGGTTAGAATATACCGCCGCATAATATTTTACTCATTGCTTCTTCAATTAATATAACTCATTGTTTGTGCATCAATTGCACTCCAGTATCGATAATCTTGTCAAAACCAAAACCCTTATGAAATCTCCGCACAAGCGGGACTAAAATGACAGCCCACTAATCCCTAATCCCTAATCCCTATTTTCAAGTAAATCTAATTTTATCAATTTGCTGACTTGAGTGTATGACCGAAAAATTTACCAATAATGCAGGCTAAAAGGAAGGGGATAACCAGTGACGAATGACGAGTGACAAATGACAATTACTACTCACCTCAACTTCTCCAACAATTCCCGCATATCCTCCGGAAGTTCGCTGTCGAAGCGCATGAATTCCTTTCTTACAGGATGGAAAAAGCCCAGAGTCTTGGCGTGAAGAGCCTGCCGCTTCATAATCTGCAGGTATTCAGCGCAGATTAACCTTTGCGAAGGGGTTAAACCGCCGAATCGAGCGTTCCTTCCTCCATAGGTCGGATCCCCAAAGACAGGATGCCCAATATGAGAGAAGTGAACCCTGATCTGATGTGTGCGCCCGGTGCCGAGGATTATTTCCAACAGGGAGAAGACTTCAAAATATTCGATTATACTATAGCTGGTCAGTGCGGGTTTGCCCTCAGCCTTCACCGTGAACAGCCTGCGGTCCCGGTTGGAGCGCCCCAAGTTCCCTTCGATGACGCCGCTCCGTTTTTTTGGATGCCCCCATACCAGCGCGGTATATTTCCTTTCGATGGTGTGGCTGCTGAACTGCCTGCCCAATTCGCTGAGCGTATATTCATCTTTGGCGGTTACTAATAAACCGGTGGTGTCTTTATCCAATCTGTGAACGATTCCCGCGCGAAAATCCTCGCCCAATTCCATCAAACTGCGGTTATGCCCCAAAAGGGCGTTCATCAAGGTGCCCGTGAAATTCCCATGACCGGGATGCACCACCATTCCCGCGGGCTTATTAATCACCGCCAAATGTCGGTCTTCATAGATTATATCCAGTGGGATGTTTTCCGGTTCATAGGAAGGTTGAGGTTTTGGCTGCAAATGGAGGGTGATGCTTTCACCGGGAGAAATCTTGCGGCTGGGTTTCACCGGCTCCGAATCGACGGTTACCAAACCATCGGTTATGAGCTGTTTGATGCGGGAACGGGAAATATGAGGCAGTCTGCTGACCAGATAGGCGTCAATGCGTATTCTCCCCTGGTTCGACGCCACTTTCAGGACCATCTCTCCCGCTGTGTATATCATTTTCCGTCTCCATTAATGGAGATTTCCTGCCAGAATCGAAAAAAATGAAGTAAATTAGAATAATGGTGACTCCGATGGTTACCGAACTATCGGCGATGTTGAACACCGGCCATCTCTCCATTATGAAATCGGGGAAATCGAAATCGAAAAAATCGACGACCTGACCCCGAAAAAGTCTGTCGGTTAAATTCCCCAAAGCTCCCCCCAGTATCATCGCCAAACCCAATCTGGGAACGATGGATGAATTCCTCATCCGAAATATGTAATATATAAGAAAAAGCGCCGCCGCGATGGTGAATACAGTGAGAAAAACCCGCCCGCCAAAAGGGATGCCGAAAGCTATTCCATCATTTTCAATGTATGTGAATCGGAAAAAGTCCCCCCCGATGACCGGGATGGATTGAAACATATCCATATTCTTCTTCACCAGCCATTTAGTCGATTGGTCTAAAAGCAAAACAAACCCGGTCACGCTGAATATCCAATATCTGCGCATTAAAATATATGATTAAAATCGATAAAAGAACTCTTTCCTGTTTCATATATAGCGATTTGAAAAAATCGCGTCCTATGTTGTCATGCCCGCGAAACAGACTGTTCGAGAATAGTGGCAGCGCTTAAAAGTGTGTGCTGTCGACTCTCCGCACCTGACAGCACGCTGTATTGATTTGGGTAACAAACCCTTGTAGAATTGGTATATAGTGATTCTTAAAAATCGCTTCCCATTCTGTCATTCCCGCGAAAGCGGGAATCCATTGTCTTTATTGTTCATGCAAATAATAACATCGGAAATTCTATTCAA
>JABMRZ010000453.1 GCA_013202315.1 Candidatus Tariuqbacter arcticus
GCGAAGCGCGTCGGGAATCGATTCCGGACAAGCCGGAATGACAGTATTATGGGAGTTACTTGCAAATTGAGAAGCCATATCAACGACCAACTGACACTATCCGGAGATGAAATCTCGCAATATTAGAAGAGACAAATTCGACAGACTGTTCCCACTGCACCGGGGGAAAAGATTCATCCGCGGGCCGATGATTGCCGCTGATCACTTGGCTTTCCTATTGGGTAAGCCGTTGGATGAAGTGTGCCGGGATGGGAAGTTGCTGGCGGAGGGCATTCTGCGGGCGCAGGAGTTGTACCAATCGGATATGGTCATTGTTTTCGCGGATGTAGCCGTCGAAGCTGAAGCGATGGGGGTTGAACTGGAATATTTCTCTAAGGGCAATCCACAACCAATCAGACATCTGAGACCGGATGAAATCAAGCGCGCCGATATTGCCTCCTCCGGCAGGCTGCCCGAACTGTTCCGCGCCGCTGTAATCTGCAGGAAAAAGCTGGGCTCAGGATTCACCATCTTTTTTTCTATGAAAGACTCTCTAAGCTTGACTGCGATGGTAATGGGGACGGAGGATTTCCTGACACTCTTCATATCCGACCCGGATGAAGCTCTGCGGCTGTTGAAAATCAGCTGTGAAAACCAGCTTGAACTGGTTGCAACCATCATACGCGCAGGCTTCATTCCCCTGGTGGGCGCGCCAATCGCTTCGGGGGGACTGATTGGGGGAAGGTATTTTGAAAAATTCGCTGAACCTTTCATCGAAAAACTTTTCGCATTGGCGCGGGAAATGGGTTCTTTCGCCTGCCTGCATATCTGCGGCAGTGTGGTGGAATTGATGGAGCGGCTGGCGATATTGAAACCGGACCTTTTGAGTATCGAAGACGCCAAAGCGGTCTCAATGTGGGGGATGCTCCCGGATACAATTCCCATGGGTTATGTCTCCACCGACCTGTTCGTATATGGCGATGCTTTCTCTTTGAAAAAGGCAGCCGATGAATGTTTGAGAACTCTGCCGGAACCGTTCGTTCTGTCGGCGGGATGCGACCTGCCTATGAAAGCCGATCCCAATCTGGTGAAGATTATGATGTGCGCGGCTACTAATTAACCATTCGAGCCTCTTGCAAAAGTCATTTCTCAACTATATTGCCATTCGTAACATTATAGTAAGAATCCCCGGCTTCGGAGAAGCCGGGCTACATTTTAATACTTACAAACCGTGGAGTCGGGGTTGTCTCAACCCCGACATCAAGATTCATCACAATTGACCATAGATTTTCAAAGTACTAAAGTGTTACTGTCATTCTGAACTAAGTGAAGAATCTCTTGTTTATTATACACTTAATAAATATGGAGACCCTTCACTGCGTTCAGGGTGACACTTTTTGGTGACTTTTACAAGAGCTTCTTTTATTTCTTATTTCTTATTTCTTATTTCTAATATCTTTCTCCGTGATGAATTTTTCAGGATATTTGACTTTAACATTGAAAATACTTATATTGAAAAACTCGTTTATGAATTCCAATGTAGAAGAACGATTAAAATGCTGTGGAAACCACCTTTGATTATCCTCGCCAAAATATAATAATAGTACCTAACACTACTTTGTTAAGTAATACTTAATACTCACCATTTTCAACCCTTTTTAATTCTGGCTTGTCCGGGTTAGGAATGTTAATATGAAAATACTTCTTGTTTATCCGGAATATCCGGATACCTTCTGGGGTTTCAAACACGCCTTGAAATTTATCTCAAGGAAGGCGAGTTTCCCCCCTTTGGGATTATTGACTGTGGCTCAAATGCTCCCCAATAAATGGGAGAAAAAACTTGTCGATATGACTTTGGAAAATTTGAGTGATAAAGACATCGAATGGGCAGATTATGTATTCATCAGCGCTATGTCCATTCAAAAGGAATCCACTAAAAGAGTAATCGCTAAATGTAAACACCTGCGAACTAAAATTGTTGCCGGCGGTCCTTTCTTCACAACGGAATATGAAGACTTCGATGATGTCGATTATCTTGTGCTGGGCGAAGCTGAAATTACTTTGCCGCCGTTTTTGAAAGATTTGGAATATGGGTGTCCTAAACATATCTATGTATCAGATAAGTTTGCGGATATAAAGAAGACTTCCCCCCCGCTTTGGGAATTGGCTAAAATGAAGAAATACGCCTCTATGTGTGTCCAATATTCGCGAGGTTGTCCATTTAATTGTGATTTCTGCGATGTCACTATGCTCTTTGGACGAAAGCTGCGAGTTAAAACTATACTCCAGATTATAGCGGAATTGGAAAACCTATATTCACGGGGATGGAGAGGTGAAGTGTTTATCGTTGATGATAACTTCATCATAAATAAGAGTGAATTAAAAAAAGAAGTTCTACCCACCTTGATTGAGTGGATGAAAAAAAGGAAATATCCCTTCTCCTTTATCACCCAGGCTTCGATAAATCTATCCGATGATGAAGAGCTTATGCGCTTGATGGTTCAGGCGGGGTTTAATTCTGTATTTGTCGGTGTCGAAACTCCTAACGAGGAGAGCTTAGCCGAATGTGGTAAACTGCAAAATAAAAACCGTGATCTCGTTGCCTGTGTTAATAAAATCCAAAGGTCTGGTTTGGAAGTTCAAGGAGGATTTATTTTAGGATTCGACAGCGACCCCCCATCGATTTTTGAAAAGCTGATCGAATTCGTTCAAAAAAGTGGAATTGTCACCGCTATGGTCGGGCTATTGAATGCTCCCCGAGGCACTAAACTCCACCAACGACTCGAAAAAGAAAATAGGTTGACCAAGGATATTTCGGGCGATAACACGGACTTCACAATCAACTTCATTCCAAAAATGGACTATGAATCGCTCATTAACGGCTATAAACATGTTCTCAGCACAATCTATTCACCCAAGTATTACTATAAACGGGTATCAATTCTCCTGAAAAGTTTCAAACCTTTGCCCAAAAAGAAGTATCAATTCCATTTTTACCATATCGGAGCCTTTTTTAAATCCATTTGGTTCCTGGGCATAAAAGAAAAAGGGAGGATTTATTACTGGAAACTGTTTTTCTGGTCCCTAATCCGCTGTCCAAAACTCTTCCCCTTAGCGATAACCTTTACTATTTACGGTTTCCATTTCAGAAAAATCTTCGGCACTCTTTGATAATGTATGAGAATATTCATAACCCGGACGAGCCGGAACCTAATTCGAATTTCGAAATCCGATACAAATTCAAAATTCATTACTCAAAAC
>JABMRZ010000454.1 GCA_013202315.1 Candidatus Tariuqbacter arcticus
ACATTAACATTAATACAGTTTTTGAGGGTGGTAAAAGACCTATAATGATACGTTATTTTAATAAGTGTATACATAAAAACCCTTGTTATTACAAGGGTTTAGTTATTGTGCCGGAGGGGGGATTCGAACCCCCACAGCATCAAGTGCCGCCGGTCCCTGAAACCGGTGCGTCTACCAATTTCACCACTCCGGCTTGTATTAAGTTTAATCAAATAATGATAAAAAGTCAAGAGTTGCGGGCAGAGTTTTGTCTGTGCTTGGCGCTTGACGCATAGCGCTTGGTAGTTGGCGAAGTGAATTTATTTAAAAAAAAGCTCGATAATCTTGATTTTTTATTGATAAAACAATATATTATGTTTTAATAATTCCATTAAACTAAATTTTTAGAACTATGAAGCAGTTTCTCCTGAAATCCACATGACGCTCTGCCGCACGCCAGTGTAGCTGGGTTATCATCTGCATATCCAAGCGGGTTGAGTCGGGTGGAATTTCAGGCGGCATCACCTGTCCCATACGGTGATTTTGCCTTCAACGGCGCCTTCCTCTTTTTCCTTCCTGACACTCGCCATTATCCACAATTAATCCTATTTAATTGGTTTTTCGCTGTTCTATATGGTGGCAATTGATTAACCACGAATGAACACGAATAAACACAAATGAACATAAATAGTAGGGAACGCAGATCTGCGTTCCCTACAATATGTTTTGAATTTTGAATTTGTTTCGTATTTCGAATTCAATTCCGGCTCGTCCGGATTAGGGCTTAATAAATTAAGCCTGTATTGTAACCTTAAAAGTCAATACATCTACAGCCTACAGCCTACAGCCTATTCTAACAATAAACGGTCATCATCAATTAAATTGCGAGGCGTATTATGCCTAAACGATTCAAATTCATCCTAATCCTGTCTCTATTCATCCTCGCCGCTTCATTCATCTTTTGGGGCTGCGCTAAAAAGACGGCGGAAGTCCCGGTGCTAAAGGTGGGGCATGTGGGACACGACCATCACACCGCCCTGTATGTGGCGGCTTTGAACGGAGAACTGTTCAAGAAAGACTACGGAATTTTCCTCAAGGAAATCCGCCCAAAGGAGCTCTACGAACTATATGACGGCAGGAAATTGGTCTGCGAACTTGAACTCTACAAAGCCGGAGGCGGTTCCAAGATGCCGACCGCAATGGATCAGGGGATGTTCGATGTCGGCTTCGGAGGGGTGGCGGCGATCGCTTTTCATACGGATAAGGGCAGACCGATGAAGATAATATCCCCCCTGCACAATAAGGGAGATATGCTGGTAGCCGGCAAGGGGTTGAAAGCCGATAGCTGGGAAAGCTTCGTGAAAATGGCGAAAGAACGCAAGGAACCCTTGAAAGTCGGCTTCAAAGCCCCCAAAGCTATAGCGCTTTTAGTTTTCCAGGCGGCGATGGACGATGTCGGCATAACCTACACCTACGAAGCCAGAGACCTGGAAGCGAATGTGCTGCTGATGAATATGAAGGGCGCCAACCAGTTGAACCCGGCGCTTCGGGACGGCATCATCGACGCCTATGTCTGCAATAATCCCTTCTGCGCAATCGCAGAGGAGAAGGGGGTAGGCACTTGCATCGCAGATTTAAACGATTTGCCCCCGGGCTTGTGGAAAGACCATCCCTGCTGTATGATTGCGGCGATGGATAAGGCGGCCGTTGAGAAGCGGAATATGGTGGTGAAATTCCTGGAATTGATTGTAATCGCCACCAATTATATGAATGAGAATCAGGAAATCGCCATTAAGTCAGCTTCCGAATGGATTGGCACTTCTTTGGAAGTGGAGCGGAAATCCATTCCCACCTCAGGATATATGACCGAACCGAGTGAAGCCTGGCTGCAGGGGATATACACCTGGGCGAAGGCGATGGAAGACCTGGGACACATCAAGGGCGAGTTATACAATAAATCGCACGAGGAAATAAATGAACGCCTGCTCGACTTATCCCTCATCAAAGAAGCCCGCGCCAATGTCGCTAAGCGCAGGATCCGGCGATAATAAAATCGATCATAGCTTGAAACGGTTTTGGCGCTTCTCCCAGGGATTCATTTTACCGGCGCTTTTCCTGATTTTTTGGGAATCGATAGCGATAGCGCTGGATAATCCGGCTTTAGTTCCCCGTTTGACCGCGGTGTTGGGGGTGATTTTTCATCCGTTCAGTGAATTGATAGGGACCGGTTCCTTGGCTTGGAACACGGCGGTTTCACTGTTCAGGGTGGTTTTCGGATTTGCGGTGGCGGTGGTGATATGCGTCCCCTTGGGGATTGCGATGGGTGCATCGAAGTTCATTCATCGACTGGTCAATCCGCTGGTGGAACTTTTCCGGCCGTTGTGTCCGATAGCCTGGATTCCGTTTGCGATGGCGATGTTCAAGACCACCCGGGTTCCCCAGCTTTTCGGCATACGCTACAGCGACACCATCCTGGACAGCGTTCAGGTGGGGATGATATTCATCATATTCTGGGGCGGGTTGTTCCCCATTCTGCTGAACACCATTCACGGAGTGGCGGGGGTGCGCGATATCTGGCTGGAAACGGCGAAGATGCTGGGCGCTTCCAAGGCGAAGAGCTTCCGAAAAGTAGTAGTCCCCGCCGCAATGCCGGAAATTATGACCGGTCTGCGGATTGGATTGGGAATCAGTTGGATGGTGATTATCGCCGCTGAAATGCTGCCGGGAACAGATTCAGGGGTGGGATACTTGATAATGTATTCTTATGAACTGGCGGAAATGCAGATTCTGGTGGCGTCGATGATAATGATCGGAGTTATGGGGCTGGTATTGAACAGGGGATTGCAGATAATATCCAACCGGGTTTCCGGCTGGAAAGCGCTGGAGCGGTGAAAAATGCGCGACTTAATCATAGATTCCATCGACAAGGTATTTTTCACCCCTCCCGACCGGGAAGTGACCGCGCTTGAAAATGTCAGCCTGCGAGTGGCGGGCGGTGAATTCGTGTCGCTCATCGGTTCAACCGGCTGCGGGAAGACCACATTGCTGAGGATAATCGCCGGTTTGGAATCGCCCTCTTCCGGACGGATTTTGCTCGACGGTTATCAAGCCGGGGATATGAATGGAGCCTGCACGCTGGTCTTTCAACAATATTCCCTTTTCCCATGGTTGAATGTGTGGAGGAATGTGGTGTTTCCGCTGGAAATGAAGGGAATTCCCAAGGCTGAACGAACGGCTCTGGCGAAGGAATACATTGAATTGGTGGGATTATCGGGGTTTGAAAGCGCCAAACCCTACGAACTTTCCGGGGGGATGCAGCAGCGGGTGGCTATCGCCCGGGCGCTGGCGTATGACCCGGAAATCCTGCTGATGGACGAACCGTTCGGGGCGCTGGACGAGCGGACCCGCCATCGGCTTCAAGGTATCCTGCTGAAGATATGGCAGAAGAAGCGTAAGACGATAATCTTCGTGACGCACAATATCGACGAAGCGATTTACCTGGCGGACAGGATAATCGTGATGTCGACCGAACCTGGACGGGTGGCGGAAGAATTGCGCATAACCCTGCCCCGCCCGAGAAACCGCCTGGCGGAGGAATTCACTGAAATTCACCTTAAAATCAGAAATATTTTAGAATCATCGTAACATTATAGCTTTCTTAAGACAAGCGACTCAAAGTTGTCATCCCGAGCCCTATCCTGAACTTGATTCAGGATTGTTTCGGGATCTCATAGATGCTGAA
>JABMRZ010000455.1 GCA_013202315.1 Candidatus Tariuqbacter arcticus
AAACCTTTTTGGTTCCGGCTCGTCCGGGTTAGGAAATCAGCGCAATCAAAAAAAATCAGCGGAAATCAGCGGTTCAAAGAAAAAAATCTGCCCATACAAAACAGCGAGGAACCTAAAAGATGTAGGTCGGCTTATCAAAAGCCGACAAATTACCTCAAAACACCATCCGAATATCGGCGGGTTTAGATAACCCGCCATACCATCTGGTCATAGAGTTGAATTCTGAGTTTTTCAGCGAATGTCCGGTTTAAACTTCAGAGGCTGGAAATTGCTGCCATCGAAACTAAGTAAAATCTCATTCGCGGACAACTTCAAAGTATCGAGGAAATCCTGTGAATGAATCAATTCATATTGGATATACGGGTCGTCCAAATATACGCGCAGGTGCTGGGTCAAGCTGAAGGTTTCAGCATCATATGCTCTTTCGGGAACTCCGGGAGATATCAGGTAGTAGATTTTCTTCGTCCCTGCGAGTCCGCCCAAAGCCGATTCGACATTATAAATGCGGGAAAGATAGAAATCCCCCACTCTGCTCCACAAATGTTCGCGTTGATAATTCATTGATATGTGAATCAGCAGCAAGATAGTATAAAGTATTGCGCCGATAATCTTAATATTCCATTTGGGAAAGGCGGTTTTCAACCGTTCCAGGAAGTACCACCCGATGAATAGCGCCGCCGCCCAAAAAGGCACCGCCGAATGATATAAATATCTGGCGGCGATGGGCACGGGAAGTAGAACCATCAGAGTGAATACCAGCCATAGCAGTAAAAATCGATAGCGCTTATCCTTGATTTTCACGGCGGTGTAGACCAAAATAAATACGATGACCGCTATGACAGAAATTCCCAGAATGTATTGGGGAAGAGTTCTTAGTATATCGCCTGCGAGGGGAATTTTGTGGAAGACTTGGTCGATTTCATCTAAAACCCGCTTGATGTGCCTGGCGGAGAAGATGCGCGCCAATATTCCCCAGCCGGTGCTTTCCATCATTTCGGGGCGGCTGGTGATGCACTTATACCCTGAGATGATATAGGCGGTAAAGGCGAGATAATAGGGGTAAAAGCGAGGTTTGAACGGCAGTTTCCAAGTGCGTTCACCTCCATAAAAATAGGAAATAGCCCATACCAGAGGAATAAGCGGCCAGGAAAATTCGTTGGCGAAAATAGCCAATAAAGCGGAAATCCAGGAAATTATCAAAAGAACGGTCTTGCGGTTGTGAATCCAATAAACGAAGGCGATTAAGCAGATGTAATGTGGAATAATCTCCGGCATATATAGCTGCCCGGCGCCGATATAGAAAATTGCGTCCGAAGTCACACCTTCAACCGCAAAGATCAGCGCAGCGCAAAACGCCCACAAGTGGTTATCCAGAAGCCGCCTCAGAATGAAGAAAACTAACACCACAGTGGTCAGATGACCGAGGACTATCAATAGATTCAGGAATTTCGGTTCAACGCCAAAGATTCGATAAACGAGGAACGAGAATAGATAACCCACTGGGCGGTAGTGAGTGTTGTATCGGTCGCGGGCGTCAATGAAATCGGATCGGAATAGTTTGGATAAATCCGCTTCACCGTTATCCATTTGGCGCTTCAAAACCTGTGAAGCGACGATGGGGTCGAGTTCGTCTGCAAAGTAGTAATTATTCACCATTGGGAAATACAAGACAGCGCCGAGCCCCAGTATAAGAATCAGAGCGAGTATGGTCAATGAAAGAGGAAAATGCTTTTGGGTAAAAATATCCCAATTCATAGAACCTCAAAAAAACAGTTGCGAGTTGCGTGCTGCGAGTTGCGCGTTTAAAAGACGATTATTCGTTTTCAGTCGATTCCAATTCTTCAAGGTCGATGATGGATTGTCCGACATCGACCGAATCGCCGGATTTGAAGTTTATCTTCTTAACTTTGGCTTTGATGGTGGAGCGGATTTCGTTTTCCATCTTCATCGCTTCCACGATTACCAATCCTTGATCGACATCGACAATATCGCCTTCTTCAACCAGGAATTTAATGATGGTGCCGGGCATAGGGGTGATGATTAAGCCTTTCTCAGCGACTATACTCCCCGCTCCACTGATGAAAATTGAGCTCCCGCTGGAATCCTTGAGTAAATACTTTTCACCATTTATAAAGATGTGAATTTCATCATTATGGCGGACGAAATATACAGTTAAACTGCCGGTCTGTCCGATGAGGGAGAGGCAGTTGGCGCTTAAAAGCCTATAATCGAAGTGTAATTTTACCCCGTCGATTTCAGCTTCGCAGGAGTCTCCGGTGATTTCGCAGTTGATTTTATGCGTATCGCCGCCGATAATGTATTCAAATTCCATAGGTCGTTAATATTTATTGCAATAGAGATACAAATGCACTGGGAGTAATAATCTGGTATATAATCCCTAACCCACATCTTATTTAAATCGCTAAATCATCTAATCTCCCAATTGCCGACGCTTTTCCAGGGGTCGTAAGCCGCAGCAAATTCAACGCCTGGCGCATAGCCGATAGTCCGGGAATTTTCGGTGATAGCGGCTGCGATCAGAGCTAAATCCATATACTTCGCACTATCGGGGATTTTACCGCCGGGGAAGTTTTTATCGATGAAGTCGGTATAGGTTTCTCCTTTTATAAAATCGGGATGCTGAAGCACCTTCGCCAGGAATTCGATGGTAGTTGAAACTCCCAGGATGACGAAGTTTTCCAGCGCCTTAATCATCCTCTTGCGCGAAGATTCCCGGTCGGGTCCCCAGACGATGAGCTTGGACAGAATGGGGTCGTAATGGACAGGGACTTCCCAGCCGGAATAAACGCCGCAATCGTGGCGGACGCCAGGTCCAGCCGGTTCCTTCATAAAGGAGATTCTACCGCTGGAAGGGAGGAAATTATTCGCCGGGTCTTCGGCATAAATGCGGCATTCAATGGCGTGACCGCGCTGGCTGATGTCCTCCTGTCTCAAGCGGAGATTATGACCGGCGGCGATATGGATTTGTTCAGCCACCAGATCGACGCCGACGGTCTCTTCAGTTACCGGATGTTCCACTTGCAGGCGGGTGTTGACTTCGAGAAAATAATACTGCCCTCCACCGGCGTATAGGAATTCGACCGTCCCGGCGTTGGTGTAGCCGGAAGCTTTTACGACTTCGATGGCGGTCTGCCCCATTTCAGCGCGGATTTCCGGGGTAATGGCGGTGGAGGGGGTTTCTTCCACCACTTTCTGGTGACGGCGCTGGATGGAGCATTCGCGTTCGTTGAGGTGAATGATGTTTCCCTGATGGTCGGCGAGAATCTGAAATTCGATGTGGCGGGGCTTTTCCAAATATTTTTCCAAATAAACGGTGTCATCGGCGAAGGCGGATTTGGACTCGCGCCGAGCGGCTTCGATGGATCTTTCCAAGTCTTTCGAGTGGTGGACTATGCGCATCCCCTTGCCGCCTCCACCGGCGGCGGCTTTTATGAGGACGGGATAGCCGATATTATGCGCTTTATCCGCAATTTCCGATATGGGCATTCCAACGATTTCAAAACCGGGGGTGCAGGGGATGCCTGCTTCGGTCATAACTTTGCGGGAAGCGATTTTGTTGCCCAGTAGTTCAATAGCGCCGCTGGAGGGACCGATGAAGGTGATGCCTTCGTCTTCACATCGCTTGGCGAAGGCGGGATTTTCCGCCAGGAATCCGTAGCCGGGGTGGACAGCATCGGCGCCGCGTTCCTGCGCGATTTCGATGATGCGCTCGATGTTCAAATAGCTGTCCAGCGGCGAAGGGGGCCCAAGCAAAGCCATTTCATCGGCAAGTTGAATATGAAGGCTTCCCCGGTCGACTTCGGAATAGACCGCGAGGGCGGGGATACCCATCTCCCTGCAGGTGCGGATGATGCGCACCGCGATCTCCCCCCGGTTGGCGATGAGGATTTTGTGGAACATCTAATTATACTAATATTTTGATATATTACTATTTAACAATTTGATAAATGGCTTCTGCAACACTTTCTATAAATCTAATAGCTTCATCCACCATACCTTCGGTAATCGGCCAACGACTTCCCGGATATGTTGGATCAATATCAGCTTCATGAGCTATTTTATTTCTACGATCAACTATCAGATTTAAGTGCTTCTTAACATCAGACGAATTTAAGCTAAGATAATTACCTACTTCCTCCCAAAGTGTCTTAATTGAGATAAGTCGTATTGCATCCGCTACATTATCTGCATTCTGGAAACTTCTCCAACTATGATAAGTTCTTATTTGATTGTCCAACCAATCGACATTATTCACATTCTTAACAGCAATTTGTATACCTTCAAGAGTAACATTGAATTTAAGATACGCGGGAGTAGCCGATAAATTGCTCTTATAGATCTCGATCATTCCTTTTCTAACAATTTCATGAATGAAGTAATCAAAAGCGCTAACTGCTATTACAAGTTCAGCTCTTAGAATATCAGATAAATCTATTACCGAGGTAGTTAGAGTTTCAAGATTCTTGTAAATAACATCAAGATTTTTGATACGAATAATATTCTGCTGAAATTGGTTAAATGCTGTTTTCATTTTCTGTTAATCCAATGATTTTATCTGCAATTTCAGAAAAAACTCGATTAAACTCATCTGTCTTTTTTCTAATAGCATCTAAAACAGAACCTCCATAGCCTAATTGTTCATCACTTAATGCAAATACAGGAGTATTATTCTCTTGGGATGTTGCAATAAGTGTATTGAAGTCAGATATTTTCGCTAAACAATAATCATCATCAATGTTTTGTCCTTTGTATACATTAATTGGTAACATTATATTCTTTTCATTTAATACAGGAACGAATCTTGTTGAGACAGTTTCGTTTATTTGATTAATCCATTTTTGAAAACCGATAGTAGGAGCACCATATCTTAAGCGATAGTTTTGAATAATCGTACCAAGAAATTTTAGATTGGGTTTTGGAAATGGATAATTTGCCTCTCGCAAAACCTGAGAGTTATGAGCATTGACTGCCCAGTCCTGCCATTTAGGAATAAATGTCGCTAAGGAATTAATTGCCATCACAGAAAAATAATCGGGGCTTGTTGGAACCAAGAAAAAATCGCTTGTCATAAGTAAATTTTGATTAATCGAGCTCAAGCTGGGATTCATATCAATTAAAACATAATCAGCATTATGGTTTTTCGATGTTTCTTCAATTAATAAAGAAATTGATCCAGGTATATTGCGAAGAGTCTGGATTGAACTGGATAGCTCCTGTGCAATTCCTAATGTAACTTCGTACTCAGATAATCGTATATGACCTGGAAGGATGAATAAACCTTCTCGCCTACTAACAGGCACACATTCAACCGGTTTAATTAGCTCGGGTTTGGATTCAAAAGCTGGAGATAAACCTGAACGTAAATTTCGTTCTGGTTCATTTAGATAGAACTGCTCGAATTCGTCAGGGCCACTGTATCCAAGAACCATTCCAGTTAGATTGCATTGTGGATCCGCATCCACCATCACAACTTTTTTCCCTTTCTCTGCTAACATCCAACCTAAGTTAAATGTCGTGGTAGTTTTACTAACACCACCCTTGTGATTAAAAAGTGCAATTTTCTTTACCATTTTATACTCCAAATTAGATTGTTAATATAGGTTAAATTCCACCCACCCCGGCTTCCTTTTTTCCAGGAAGGCGGCGCAGCCTTCCTGCGCTTCATCGCTCATCATTCAGTAAGTAGGGCGGGTTATTCAAACCCGCCGAAATTCGGATGGTGTTTTGAATGATTTATCGGCTTTAAATAAGCCGACCTACACTTTTTATGAATAATTCATTTTTAATTTTAAATTCTTCATTTTAAATTCTTCATTTTTAATTTTTAATTCTTCCTTCATCCTCCGCAAATCTCCTCCACAGCCTCCTTCAGCCTTTCTTTCCCCATCTCAACATTCACCGAATATACATTGGTCATACTGAACAGCCGGTTGAAAAACCGCTTCTGCAGTTCAACCCTGTCCGTTGTCCTGACTAAAAGATGGGGATTGAAGAACGCTTCGCCGCCGGCAGCCATTCCCGTCTTGCCGTTCAGGACGATTTCCATAGCCTTGTCGGGCTTGATTTTCTCCATCTGCCGGCTCATAGTGTCCTTCTGCAGGAAGATGATGTTCTTCAATGAAGTGCGCCGGGCGTGTTTTTCATAGCCGCCAATCCAATACGGATCCAGCATAGCCCGGGAGTTTTTGAAACCGGAATAGCAGAACGGCTTGCCTCTGTCCAGACGGCATTCATCTTTCCGCAGGCACGGCTCATTATCGCATTCATCCTTCTTGACGATTACATTTTCGCATTTGCCGCGGTCGAGCAGGCTTGTCAGAACCGGCATCTTCTCCACGAACTTGGTCTTGAAATAGATTTTCCGTTCGGGAATATCGGCGAGGGCTTCCCGCGCAGTATACCTCACCAAAACAGCGTCATACGCCGCCAGCTTCACCCCGGACCTGGATAGGAGATGGAAAACGGGACTCGATTTGCCCATACCCGGGCCTCCGAAAATCAGCGCCCCCTTACCATTGATATCCAAACAGGAAGCGTGAACTAAGTGCATATCGTTCATCCGCTCGGATATGTCCGCCACCATCCCCAAAGCCATACTCCGAAGCTGCCCGTAATAAGCGCTGTTGAAGATGAACCCGGTCCTCGAATCGGAATTGTAGAAAGCCCGGGCTTCCCTGCCGGTAACCCCCTTAACCCCGTAAATCACCCCGTGCGGCTCCAAATCGGTCTCCAATTGCCCCGGGTACCAATTTTCAATCCAATAATCGATCAAATGGGGGCTGTTGGTGCGAAGCTGGATGATGATCCCCGCAATATTGGCGTTCCATTCGTAATATTCATCGTATTTCAGGTGATTATCGCTCTCCGCCGCCAAGGCGTCCCGTATATCCTGCCCGATATTGACTTCGGTGGGACTGTAATTTTTCACCTTGGTGATGGTGTTATTGAGGGCGATCCGCTTGACCTTGCGGGCGGGTTGGAGATTGTTCAAGGCGACCGCAATCCGATCCATCGCTTCTTTTATCCGGGGCAATGAAGCTGCGTAAGAGAGCCGGATGAAATCATCGGCGCCAAAGGCCGCTCCCGCCACCACCGCCACATTGGCTTTCTTCAACAGATAATACGCCAATCCGTATGAATTCCGTATCCGGGTCCCGTCATATTCCAACTCGAAGGCGCTGGAAATATTGGGGAAGAGGTAAAACGCGCCCTGCGGCTGAAAACAAGAAACATTGTTCAGCATCTTCAAGCGGTAAATCATAAAATTCCGGCGCTTTTGGAATTCCGCCGCCATCTTGGTCACTTCATACTGCGGGCCGTTCAAAGCTTCCACCCCCGCCCATTGGGAAATTGAGCAGGCGTTGGAAGTGCTGTGGCTCTGAATCTTGTCCATTCCCGCGATTAATTCCTCGGGACCGACCGCCCATCCCAGCCTCCAGCCGGTCATAGCGTAAGCCTTTGAAAATCCGTTAATTATAACCGAGTTGGCAACTGCTTTTTCGCCCAGCGAAGCCACGCTTTTGAAGCGGAAACTGTCGTAGACCAGCTTTTCGTAAATCTCATCGGCGATGATTACCAATCCCTCTTTCAAAGCGACTTCCACCACCTGCCGAAGCTGGTGTTCATCGTAAGCGCCGCCGGTGGGATTGGAAGGGTTATTCAGAATCAACGCCTTGGTGTTAGGAGTGACCGCCCTTTCCAAATCCTCCGGCGTCAACAAAAAGCCGTTCTCCTCGCGCATTGGAACGAATACCGGCGTTCCCTTCGCTAAACTAACCATATGCGGATATGAAACCCAATAAGGAACCGGAATGATACATTCTTCACCCTTGTTGAACAAAGCGATGGCGAGATTATACAGACAATTCTTCGCCCCTGAAGATACGATAACCTGACTGGGTTTATACTCAACCCCGCATTCATCGCGGTATTTTCGGATGATGGCTTTTTTCAGCTCGATGATGCCGGAATTGGGTGTGTAGTGAGTGAAATTCTGATGAATTGCGGCGATTCCGGCTTTCTTGATATTTTCCGGTGTGTTAAAATCCGGTTCACCCACTGATAAATCAATCGCATCTATACCTTCCGCACGCATAGCTTGAGCTTTTTGACTTACCCTAAGGGTTGGCGAAAAACCTATCCGCTGAACTCTATCTGAAAGTGTAATCATCTATATATTAATCCTTTATATCTGAAAACAGGATTTGGGATTTGGGATTTGGGATTTGGGATTTGGGATTTGGGATTTGGGATTTAGGATTTAGGATTTGGGATTTAGGA
>JABMRZ010000456.1 GCA_013202315.1 Candidatus Tariuqbacter arcticus
GCGTAATACCTAAAATATTAGATTCAAGCTTTTTCTGGTAGAAAAACACTTAATATCTTGTCTTATATAGAGTTGGAAAAACTCAATAATCTAAAATTTATCCAATTTTTAATTTTTAACTTTTAACTTTTAACTTCCAGCTTGTCCGGGTTAGGAGTAATGAAATTTGGAAACAGGATTCACAATCTGGTTCACCGGCAAACCGCTTGCAGGAAAAACCACCCTCGCTAATAACACCGCGGAAACACTGGAAACGCGCGGATTCAAAGTCGAAGTCATCACCTGTAAAGCTCTGCGGGAAGAATTATGGCGCGATACTGGCTGGTCCAAAGAAGATACCTTGTTCCGCGCTAAGAACATCGCCTATATCTGCCGCACACTCAATAAATATGGTATTGTAGCCGTAGTGGCGGCGGTCTCCGCCTACCAGGAAGCCCGTGATGAAGTCCGGAATGAATTGAAAAACTTCATCGAAATATTCCTCCACGCGCCCGTTGAAATCCTCAAAAAGCGGGATACAAACAAAATATACCAAACACCCATATACTCCCAATCCGCCGATAGATACGAAAATCCTGACAATCCTGAATTAACCTTAAACACCGACTCCGAATCCATCGACAACTGCCTAAAATCGATTATCACCAAACTCGAAGAAATGGGCTATGTGGAACCCGTCGATGAAGACTATACCGACGAGGAAAAAGAGGAAATCGATGAGCGCTTGAAATCCCTGGGATATATGTAGCGATATCCTCGTATTGCCCTGTATCTAAACCCTAAACCCTAAATCCCAATTCCTAAACCCTAAACCCTAAATCCCAATTCCTAAATCCCAATTCCTAAATCTTAACAATCAACTGGCTTAAATGAACAGCCAATAATAATATATGACAAAATCCGAGATTATAGACCTGCATACTCATTCCACCGCTTCCGATGGCAGCCTTACCCCCGCTGAATTGATACGAGAAGCGGTGAAAACAGGGCTTTACGCCCTGGCGCTGACAGACCACGATACCGTCAACGGCAATCTTGAAGCGGCGGCGGAAGCTGAAAAACACCAGTTAACCTTCATCCCCGGTGTTGAAATTAGCTGTGATTATGAAAAGAATGTCCTGCATATCCTCGGTCTGTGGATTGATTTCAACAACGAGAAACTTAAACGAACACTTTCAGAATTGGTGGATTATCGAACAAATCGCAATCTGCTGATAACTGAACGCCTTAACGAACTGGGCGTCGATATAGCTTACGCTGAGGTTCAAGCGGTTGCGGGGAATGAAGTTGTAGGGCGTCCCCATTTCGCTCAAGTATTAGTGGATAAAGCTGCCGCCGCATCGTTTCAAGACGCCTTCGACCGATATTTAGCTCGCGGAAAGCCAGCCTATATCCCTAAAAAACGATTGACCGCTTCCCAAGGCATCAGCCTGATCGTTGAAGCGGGTGGATTGCCCTGTTTAGCCCATCCCGGTCAATATAATATTGATAATACCGCTGATTTTAAGGCTATGTTGACACAATTAATCAGCGAAGGACTACTGGCTGTTGAAGTCTATTACAGCGGCCATTCCCCCCAGGAAACCGCCTTTTACCGGCAAATTGCGAATGATTTCAACTTGGCAATATCGGCTGGCAGCGATTTCCACGGCAAAGCAAAACCCGATGTGAAACTGGGGTCCGGCAGAAACAGTAATCTCAATATTGGAATGGAACTGCTGAAAAAACTGCAGGCTTGTCATTCTCAAATGCAAGGCTAATTGAATAATCGATAATCACATATTATTAAGCGAGATACTTGGATTCAAGCGGATATTAATCAAATAAAAAAACGCCGCTTTCACCCCGGCAAATGGCTGGGACTGGGAATCAGCCTGGTTTTTCTCTGCCTGGCTTTCAAAGGTCTTGATTGGGGAGAATTCTTCTCCGCCCTCAAACAGGTTAAAATCCTCGTTCTCTTAGCGGGAATGTCGCTTTATATCACCAGCTATTTCTTCAGGGGAATCCGATGGCATCTGATGCTGAAAAATGTTAAGCGGATTCCAATCTGGCGGATGACCAAGTTCGTGATTATCGGCTTTATGTGCAATAATCTATTGCCGGCGCGCTTGGGTGAATTCGCCAGAGCGCTGGTGATTGCCAACAAAGAAAAAATTTCCGCTCGCTCCTCCTTTGCTTCAGTGGTATTAGAAAGGGTTTTCGACGGCGCCACAATCGTAGTGCTTCTATTCGCTATGATTATCATACACCCCTTTCCACCTTGGGTGAGAAAAATGGGGATTATTACAGGGGCGCTCTTCGTCATTTGTTTCTGTCTGCTGATTCTTTTGGGGCATAAAGGCGAAAAATGGATTGAAATCATTCAAAGCCGCTTCCCGGAGGGGATAATTGGAAAAACCGCCGGATTCATGCTGAAATTCGTCCACGGATTGGATATTCTAAGGCAAAATTCCTTGATTCTGTCCGTTTTCATCCTCTCTTTTTTGATTTGGGCTATCGAAGCGTTAAATTATTTGATTATTATGAACAGTCTTGGAATCGGACTTCCGCTGGGTGCGGCGATTTTCACCCTAACGGTGACTAATCTGGGGATTATGATTCCTTCTTCGCCCGGAAATGTGGGCACTATGCAGTTCTTCTGTGTCAAGGCGCTTTCGCTCTATGCCGTTGCCAAGAATCAAGCGCTGGCGTATTCATTAGTTCTGCACGCAGAAATGCTGATCCCCATAACAGTCCTCGGCTTGATCTTCCTTATGCATATGGGGCTTTCATTGAAAAGCATCAAAGTCAGTCGAAAAAGCGTCCGGGAAATGTCAGAATCAGACGATTAGATTCCCAATCATTCGTGGTCCCACCGGTGTCGGCTAATCGTTGATATGGCTTCTCAAGTTGCAGGTAATTCCCAAAATGCCGTCATTCCGGCTTGTCCGGAATCGGCTCGATTTTCAAATTTTAATTTTTAAGTTCTTAATTTTGAATTTCAAATTTTTCTAACCCTAACCCGGACGAGCCGGAACAAATTCGAAAATCGAA
>JABMRZ010000457.1 GCA_013202315.1 Candidatus Tariuqbacter arcticus
AGTCTCATTCGTTTTGAGTTTTGCATTTTGAATTTTGAATTTTGAATATGTTTCGGATTTCGGATTTCGATTTTCGAATTTGTTCCGGCTCGTCCGGGTTAGGAAACAGACCCTTAAAAGATGTGATGAATATTTCGGTCTTGGAAATTTCAAATATCTTTAGTTAGACTTTCATTATTCTGGGTTGTAAACCAGATGGGGAGGTCGGCGAATTTTTCTTTCATCATTTTCTCGGCTTCCCTGATGCTTTCCTTGTAGGTCTTTTTGGTGAGCATGAATTCGGCGAATTTTTCCGCTTCGGTGAAGCTAATCGAGCGGACGATTTTCCTCACTTCGGGCAGCGCCAGGGGGCTGACCGACATTTGATCGAGCCCCAGTCCGAGGAGAATAACGGTCGCCAGCGGGTCGCCGGCCATTTCGCCGCACATACCGACTTCGATGCCTTGGTTATGGCCGGCGTTGACGGTCATTTTGACCATTCTGAGAATCGCTGGATGCAGGTCTTGGAAGAGATGGGCTACCATTTCATTGCCCCTGTCGGCGGCGAGGGTGAATTGGATCAGGTCATTGGTGCCGATGGAGAAGAAATCGACTTCCTTAGCCAATTCCGGGGCCATTATCACCGCGGAGGGGACTTCAATCATAATCCCAATTTGTATATCCGGCTTGAATGCGACCCCTTCGTCGATTAGACCGTTCTTAACTTCGCGAAAGACCCGCTTAATCTTTCGCAGTTCATCCATTCCGGTGACCAGGGGGAACATCAATCTGATATTACCAAAGGCGCTCGCCCTCAGGATGGCTCTGATTTGTGTTTTGAACAGTTCGGGTCGTGCGAGGGAAATCCTAATCGCCCGCAGACCCATAAACGGATTGGCTTCTCTGCCGATTTCCAATCCTGCCGGCGCTTTATCCCCGCCCAGATCGAAGGTGCGAATGGTAACGGGGTTGGGAGCCATTTTTTCGGCTAACCGTTTGTATTCAATGAACTGTTCTTCTTCGGAGGGGAATTGGTTGTTCACCAGGTAGAGATATTCAGTTCGGAAGAGCCCAATACCTTCAGCGCTGTGATTTTGTGCGGTTTCGACTTCGACGGGGAGTTCTATATTAGCCATCAATTTCACCCGGTGTCCGTCGGTAGTTTCCGCTGGGAGGCCGTTGAGATCGGCTAATTGGGTGTAGAATTGGAGATATCGTTTTTGTTTTTGTCGATATATTTCCTGGTGGTGAGGTGTGGGGTTTAGAATCACTTTGCCGGAATTTCCGTTGACGACAGAGATTTCAGTCGATTGAGCCAGCAAACTGATTTTTTTCAGTCCCACCACCGCCGGCACTTCCAGCGCCCTGGTCAAGATGGCAGTATGTGAAGTTTCTCCACCGAGATCGGTTACCACTCCCAGCAGTAATTCCCGATTGATATGAACGATTTCCGAGGGTGTGATGATTCGTGCAACGACAATCACCGGTTCATCGGTTTGGAATTCGTATTTATCTGTTTCCCCGGAAAGGTTCATCAGAATCCTCATTCCGACATCGCGTATATCGTCAGCGCGTTCGCGGAAATAATCTTTCTTTTGCGCTAGGAGGGAATCGTAAGTTTTTTTCATCACCGAATAATAAGCAAAGTCCGCTGATACTAATTTGCTGCGAATTTTTGCTCTGGCTTCATCCAGCAGAATCTCATCTTCGAGGATTAAGAGGTGGGATTCGAAGATTCTGCCGACGATTTCACCCAGTTCCTTGGTGGCTTTGTCCCGGGTTTTTTCGATGTTTCTTTGGGTGCGTTCCAGAGCGGTTCCAATGCGCTCCAGTTCAGCTTCGACCTGGTCAATTTCAATGTTTTTTTGATCTGGGATCAGCATTTTTCTGCCAAAGAGCAGGGTTTTCCCGATGGCGATTCCAGGCGAAGTGGGAATGCCTTTTAAAGTGATTTCTTTTTTTTGGATTTTTCTTTCTCTATTCATTATGCTTCTCCAAATCCGTTAGCTATCAATTCCGAGAGCTTTTGTATTAGTGTTTCTTCATCTTCACCTTCAACTTCGATAGTAATCCTTGCGCCTTTTTCCACCGCCAGCATCATCAATCCCATAATGCTTTTTGCGTTAATCCGTTTACCATCGTAGGTTATATGAACATCGGCGATATGCTGCGCCGCAAGCCTGACCATTTTAGCTGCCGGTCGTGCGTGCAGTCCCAGTTCGTTTATTAAGGTGACTTCTTCCCTTATCATACTCAACCGCTGAGTTTAGTACCGATATACAATGACACTCCCAGTGAAACTGCGAAAGCGAAGAGAATGACGATCCAGAGAGGGGATTTCATCCTCAGTCCGACCAACGCCGCGATGAATGAAACCGAAAATACTGTTGAATTTTGGCTAAATTCCAAAGCCCTTACTGCGAAGACACCGCCTATAACAGCCGCGGCGAAGCTTAAGTGCATTCGATATTTCACCAATCTGCTGGCGGTTATCACTTTCAAGACGGAATCGCCGCTTTTAAAACCCAGGGTTAATCCCCGCCATCGGACGATGAAATGAACCGCATTATATACTATGAAGAAGGCGGTTATAATCAACAAATTAGTCAGACGATGATTGAATCCGGGCGGCCAATTGACGGAAACCAGCAATAGTATGGTCAGCGCCGCCATCATAGGTTTGAACCGACTCCAGAAAATTTGATCGCCAAAAAGCCCCAGGGGTCCCATAATGCGCGTTTTTAAGCTGGTGATGCGTTGGGGTTCTTCGCCCTCCATTTCCAGCCTTCCTACCGCACCCAAGGCGAAAGTCGCTAAATAAGGATGTGCGTTGAAGAAATCGAGGCTGCGCCGGAGGAAAGCAGCCAGGGATTCACCCTTGAGTTTCAATTCCCTCGCCACCGGAATCATCCCCAGCCCAAAGCTCAATCCCAGCATTCTGGTGAAGTTCATCAAAGCGCCGAAGAGGAAGGAGCGAAGAAACATACTGATGAGAAGCGGTCTTGAGGGTTTTATTTCGGTAATTTCATCTGACAATTAATCTTTCCTTGGAAGTTAAACGGTTAGTTGTCAGCAGCCGGTTGTCGGTTGACGGTTAATGCAATGGATATAGTATTCTGTTTATTTTAAAAGGTTGACGGTCGGCGGTTGTCGGTTGATTCAAGGGACACAGGGGCTTTGCTGACTATATTATATTGAGCGACCTTAGTAATTGTCCGACATTTTATACCTGACAGATACTAATCCCTCTTTGTCCCCATAAGCGCTTAAATAAGGATGAGAACGAAGCATTTCGATGAAGCGAAGTGTTGGTTTTCCACCAGGTTACGCTTTGCTTGAAACCTGGTGGGAATGCAAGAACACTGGATTCCCGCTTTCCAGTCTGTCCGAGAATGTCCAAAGGGTGTCATTCCCGCGAAAGCGGGAATCCAGATGTTTGTGTTTTTTAAACACTTAATATATCCATTATTTCCATTATATCCAGTGAATTTATGCTTCCAGCTAATTGTCGGACAGACTGGAAAGCGGGAATCCATTGATTATAATAATCTTACAATAATAAATATCGAAAATTATTTTCAAACATGAGTACATTTTCATTCGTGTTTATTCTTGTTCATTTATGGTTAATTAGTC
>JABMRZ010000037.1 GCA_013202315.1 Candidatus Tariuqbacter arcticus
AAATAGATATTTGCTGGGTTTGTAGGGGCTTGATTCATCAAGCCCTTTCTTAACAATTTAAATATTATAGGATTTGATAAATCAAATCCCTACATTTTTATCGTTGTGTGTAAAAATCACGGTTTATTTCGATTTCGGCAACAGACCCTTAAAAAAAGCCCCGCCATTCCCGACGGGGGCTTCAATGTGTATCATTCACAATATCCGCTGCAAGCGGATTAACTTTTAACTTTGCACTTTTAACTTTTAACTTCTTTCCGGCACCGCCTTATACCCATACATCAATATCCCCTGATGTCCATCCTTCTGCACTCTCCGGAATTCGATTTTCACCGCCATCCCGATAGAAAGTTCCTCCGGTTCGCAATCGGCGATTTGCATCATAGTGGTGACCCCCTCCTTCAACTCCACCAGCCCCACCGCATAAGGCGCCTGATCCTCGAACCCCGACGGTGCCGTGTGTATGACTGTATAGGTCTTGACCACCCCTGCATCGGACAATTTCACCGTTTCAAATTCCCGACCTTTGCACACCGGACAGACCAGCCTCGGCGGAAAGCAGAGCTTTCCGCATTTTTTGCATTTCCCAGCTTCCATCCGGTATCTCTGCGGGTATTCCCGCCAATTCCTCGCTGTGATTCCCATATTACTTCACCTCCAATATATGACAAACTGAACTTCCGCCCGAACCGCCCATATTTTGAGTCATTCCGACCTTCGCGCCTTCGACCTGGCGTTCGCCGGAATCGCCCCTGAGCTGTTCGACTATTTCCAATATTTGAGCCACTCCGGTCGCACCTACCGGATGCCCTTTCGATTTCAAACCTCCCGATGTGTTGATGGGGATTTTCCCGCCGTATGTAGTTTCACCCGCTTCCACCGCCGGACCGCCTTTGCCCGGCTCGAAGAACCCCAGCGCTTCCGACACGCAGATTTCAGCGATGGTGAAGCAATCGTGCACTTCGCATACATCGATATCCTCCGGCGTCTTACCCGCCATCTCAAACGCCCCCTTACCGGAAACTTCCACCGCCTTCAGCCAGGTCAAATCTTCCCGGTCAGCCAAAGCGATTGTATCGGTGCCATGCCCGCTGCCGGTTATCTGCACTATCGGATGATTCTTGAACTTCTCCCTTGCCATTTCCAATGGGCAAACAATGACCGCCGCCGCCCCATCGGTTATTGGCGAACAATCCATTATGGTCAGCGGGTCAGCCACCGCCACCGAATTTATCACCCCTTCCACCGTGGTCTCAAAGGGGAACTGCGCCCGCGGATTCTTTGAACCATGCCGGTGATTCTTCACCGAAACCATCGCTAATTGCTCCCGCGTAGTGCCATATTTGTGCATATGAGCGCGGGCTATCATCGCATACAGCCCGGGAAAAGTCACCCCGTGAAAGCACTCGTATTCTTGGTCGGCGGCGGATGCCAGCGCGTAAGTGGCGGCTGCCCCGTCCACATCTAACATCTTCTCCACACCGCCAGCCAATACTATATCGTGCATCCCGCAGGCTACATCTATGAACGCCTGCCGCACCGCCAACCCCCCTGATGCGCAAGCCGATTCCACCCGTAAACTGGGGATAGGCCCCGTTCCCAAATAATCCGCCAGCATCGAACCCAGATGTTCCTGCCCCACGAACAATCCCCCGGTCATACACCCCACATACATCGCTTCGATATGGTCGACCCCGGCGTCGTCGAGCGCCGCCAAAGCCGCTTCCGTGAACAGCGTGCGAATCGACATCTCCCACAATTCCCCCCATTTAGGATTCATCCCCACCCCAATTACCGCAACATCTCTCATATATCTATTTCTCCTTTTATTTAGCAAATTTAATAACCAGTGCCAAATGACAAGTGCCAAATGACAATATCAATCATTCTTATGTATCTTCCCCCTGAACTTGGCGTAAGTCCCATAATCGAGATACTTCTGATTCTTATCCAGGTAATCCCTGGTTTTCTTAGCCTTGTCTTGAACTTCCGCCAGCCTGTCGGTGCATCTGAAAATGAATGCATCGCTCCCCGCACCCGAACCGTATGACACCATCAGGATGCGGTCACCCGCCTTTGCGGCATCGAGGATAGCGGTCAACCCTATCGGCGAAGCGCCGGAATAAGTATTCCCCAATGTCGGCACCAGCCATCCCGTTTCAATCTTCTCCTTAGGGAATCCCAACATTTTCCCCACTCTCAAAGGGAATTTACCGTTCGGCTGATGAAATACAACATAGTCGAAATCTTCAGCTTTAGCCCCGGCTTTTTCCATAATACCCCGCGCCGCCCCCAAAACCGTCCTGAAATATGCCGGTTCACCGGTGAACCGCCCGCCATGCTGAGGGTAAAATTGATGTTCCCGCCGCCAAAAATCGGGCGTATCGGTCATGAAGGAATAGGTCTCTTCAACCTCAGCCAACAAATTGTGATCGCCGAAAATGAATGAGGCCGCTCCCGCCGAAGCGCTGTATTCCAACGCATCACCCGGCGCTCCTTGAGATGTATCCGCTCCGATGCCCAATCCATATTTGATCAAACCCGCCATCACCAGCCCATACGATACGAACATCCCTTCCGAACCCGCCTTGCAGGCGAATTCGAAATCCGCGCAGTGTATTGAAGGCGTCGCCCCTATCGCTTCCGCCACCGTCGTCCCCGAAGGCTTCACCGCATACGGGTGCGATTCCGAACCGATGTAAATCGCCCCGATTTCAGCCGGATCAATTTCGCACCGCTTCAAAGCGTTCCTGGTCGCCTCCACTGACATGGTTATAGTGTCCTGGTCAGGCCCCGGCACCGATTTCTCCCGCAGCATCAAGCCCCGTTTATAGCTGGGAGCGTCCGCCCCCCATATTTTAGCGATTTCTTCCACCTTGATTCGGTTGCGGGGAATATAAGCCCCATAACCGACTATCCCGACAGTCTTATTCATTGATAAATACCTCCTGTGGATTATATAAATTCATTCTCAACAATATCCGATTAAAATAAGAAAAATATTTCACAAAGTCAAAATTAGTCAATATCTCCGTTATAAATATCCGAAAGAAGCTATTCCCCTTCACTTGTAAAACCAATAGGCGCTTACCGCTGCGACATCGACAAAAAATTGTCGATCCGCTGTGAATCTTAAACTCCCTTAACCCGCAAGATTGAATCGCTGTATATCCATCATATCGAGCTCAATCTCCCCCAACCCCAATTCGTATGCATGTTGAATATGCCTGACACTATGCGGTTCGCGCTCAAACAAAGTAGCGGTATATGCGTCAGCCGCCACCGGGTCGGTTGAACCGATAACCGCATCCTCCACCCGCACCGTTCCCGGCCCCGATGGACCATTGGTCAACAGCATCCGAGTAGCGTCTATTATGGTAATATCCGGCCGGCGAACTGTAGCCAAATCGGCGATGGTCTGGTGTATATCCGTTCGATGCATAATATACCGGTCCCAATTCAACCCCATCAGATTCTTCATCCCCAAAGTCAACTGAACCCCCCCGTGATGCTTTGCCACCGGAATATTGATGAAAACCTCGAATTCCAACAGCTCTTTCACCACCATCGCAACCCGCAGTATTATCCCTCGCGGCAGGTTCACCCCTTGATATTGCTCGACATCATTGGCGGGCATAACACTGCCGCCGTTCGCCTCTATCGCCTCCCCGATGCCGTTCAAACCCCAAGCTGAAGCGTCATCGTGAGTCATCGCCAGGATTTCCCGCGCCCCCGCCTTCCTGCATAGCCTGACCACTTCCCCCACCACCTCCGGATTGGTGTTGATGGCGGATTCCGGTCCCGCGCTGGAAATACTGTTGGGTTTGAGCAAAACCCTGTCCCCCGCCATGACGAATTTTTCCATACCGCCGAGAGCAGTTATCACCTTCAACACATTCTCCGCAGGCGAACCGCCTTTCGACACCATCACCGAAGAGCGGTATCTTTTTGCGGCTTCCGACCGTCCACTGAAGGTGAAAATCCCCGTCGACGCCAGCGCCGCCGTTGAAGCGGCTGCAGCCCCTCCCTTCACAAAATCCCTGCGCGTTAATTTCATTAGGTCCCTCATATTTATTCAATTATTAACTTTCAAAACAGGCTATAGGCTGTGGGCTATAGGCTATAGGTGTATTGATATTATAGTTTTTTACTAATGAATCATAGTTATTTCTTCAAAGAATATGGTCTTAGCAGTCATGCTGAACGCAGTAAAGCATTTCATTTATTCAACAAAGAACCCTCCTAAATCCCCCTTTCTTAAAGGGGGGCAGGGGAGATTATACTCGAACCCACACTAAACAGCGAGGAGTCCAACTATTAAATGACCCCATTAATATATCAAATATCAAATAACAAATATCAAATATCTTATTTCTACCTAAACTCCACC
>JABMRZ010000458.1 GCA_013202315.1 Candidatus Tariuqbacter arcticus
ATTCGAACCGCCGGATTATCCGCTGTACAGCGGACTTGACACCCGGCGGGAACGGAAGGTGGGTTAAGACCCCACCCTACGACTCGTTTCCACACCCCCGCGTGGGAATGCATAGGAAGATACCCACTGTGGAGTCAGGGTTGTCTCAACCCTGACATGTAAATAACAAAAATTAATGTCGTTCAGTATAAATACATAACCGATATAGTAATATCGATGGTGGATGCTGAGTCGGAACAGCTATTTATTCAGCGCTATGACAGCGATTGGAGGATTTCATCGAATATTCGCCGTTCTTGGGGGAAGAGGCGTTGGACATCCCGTATTTTTTGGGGACTATCCCGAAGTTGAAGGGCGATTTCATGCAGTTTCAGAAGTCCTGATAAATCGCTTAATCCGGTATCGCGGCAGAGACCGAGCGAGTTTTCCCATAGATTACTATCGCTGATTGAGGCTAAAGCGAAGAAATAGGGGGTGAGGATATCTACTTGGATATCCTTTTTTAGTATGGACGTTTGGGAGAGCCCTTTCAAGAACGCTTTTTCCGCCAGTCCGTAGTTTTTATCTATTGTTCTGTTCAGTGTGCTGGCGGCGCAGGCGGCGAGTGAAAGTTTCGCCGCTTCCGTTCGAGAAGATATATTCTCGCTGACGCGTAATACTTGAGAACAATATTCACCGCATTGGTCGAAGAGATCCAGTGAAAAGGCGATATCAGCGGCGGCGGTCAGTGCGATGAGGTTATCCGGTTCGGATTGAACCGCTTGTTTGAAGTAGTCGAGGGCTTCAGGCAAATCATCCCGCATCAGGTGAATATTCGCTGACCCAATCAACGCGGGGGGGAATTGAGGGTCGATTTCCAGGGCTTGCTTGAAATATCTCTCGGCTTTTTCCAGTATGTTCAGACTACGGAAAACAGCTCCCAATCCGGAGAAGGGGTGCGGATACCTGGCGGTCGATTGGGCGCTTTGAGTGAAATATGCGCGCGCCTTTTCGATGTTGCCGTTTTGGAAATTGAGCGAGCCCAGATTAATCCAGAGGAGCGGTTCCTTTTCGCCATAATTTTCAGCGCTATTAAATGAGGTTAGGGCGGCTTTGAATTTTCCCAGTCGGAGTCTGAACATACCGGTGAATAACATCGCCCTTGCGGCGCGCCCTTTTTGTCCCAGATTCAGGCTTCTTTCCGTTTCGTTTTCCATAATAGTTTCACCGCGCTCACAGCTCTCGCCTCGGAGGTATCCGGCAACGACTTTGGCAAGGGGTTCATAACTCTGAGACGGGAGACATTCGGGGTCTGTTAGAAATCGGACATTATCTACCGGTTTGGGGTGAATGCAGTGGGCTTTTCTGATATAAGCGGTGAACGCTTTTAAGGGGGGATAGTCGATAGTCTTCCATTCATTCCACCGCCTAATCAAGCTAAAGAGGGGAATTTCATAATGAGAGGTATTTTGTTTAATCCAATAGTGGAAGAGAGAATCGGGCAGACAGTGCAGCGTAATATTTTTATCGCTGTAATCGAGGGTGTGCAGCCATCCCGAATCGCGCAGCCGCTTGAATTGGGCGTTAACGACCGGGACTTCAATGGAGGCGATTTCGGCGATTTCACCGGGAGTGAGCATTTTATCGGCGCCGGCGATAGTTAATACCAGTTTTTTCTGCTGGGGGGAAAGAGAATCCAATTTGGCTGAAAAGCGCGGCGACATTTCTTCGAGCAGGAGATGCAGGGCTCTTTCAGCGGTTAATTCCGGCGCCAGTAGAAATATTTTGGACAGTGAAAGCGCTATGAACGGGGTGCGCGGGACGAAACCATATAATTGGAAGATGGATTGTGCTTTTTTGGATATTTTTTCGGGCGCCCCGCGTTTTTTCAGTATCTCACCGAGCTGCTGAATAGTGTATGCCGGGATTTCAACGAGTATTAATTTTTCACATTTATCGGGCGGTGGAGAATCGGAGAAGAAAATGAACATCAGACCAGCATCGATTCCTTGGG
The DNA here is from genome assembly GCA_013202315.1 of Candidatus Tariuqbacter arcticus. Classification (GTDB taxonomy): domain Bacteria; phylum Electryoneota; class Tariuqbacteria; order Tariuqbacterales; family Tariuqbacteraceae; genus Tariuqbacter; species Tariuqbacter arcticus. Next base: position 1,994 of record JABMRZ010000458.1, read on the forward strand.
AGATAATCTCCGCCAAATGTTTCCCAAGTATGCGGCGAGGTTTTTCGATTAGCACTATCGGACGAATATGTTTATGAGCGAGGAGGTTTTTCAGGTCCGTCCAGGTTTCGAGGGGGTGATGGCTACCGATTCTTTCGGCGAGTTGAGCGAGGAAATCCGCCGATGAGGAAATCACATTGAATTCATACTGGAAACTAATCCAGACGGCAGCTTTTCCATAAGAAGAACTGGCGATTTCCGTGTGGATGAATTGAAGGAAATGGGTTTTTCCCCCGCCTTCGACCATCTTGAACCAGTAATGTAATGGTTCAGCGCCGGAAAGGTATTTTCGTGCGGCTTGAACGGCGTTTTCCACCCGTTCCAAATCACCGACGGTCAATTCCCGGATGATATCCGGGGGAATGGCTGAGGGTGAACAGAGTAGTTTTTCAAGGTTATTTGTCATTAGTAATATTCTTGGCGAACGATTTCGGATTAGGATTCTATCGTTTTTGGAATTGCTTCATTATTAGCACCAATATATATCAAATTTGTTATTATGTCAATTATTGTGATGAGAAAAGGAAGGATAAACCATTATGGATGGTTAGGATAAATGGTGGGTTAATAACCCACCCTACCTATGAATAGTGAATATCGAATATTGAACAAGGAATGTTGAAGTTCCGGAAGGTTGAGAACCCGCGCCACAGCCTATTTACAGATTTAAGAAAGTGGGAGCGGAAATTAAAATATTTTGACAGTAACTTCTAAAGAAAAACTCAATCTTGACGATAATGATAATGAAAGCACAACTTAAAAGTATAGGGAGGCGTTCGCTTGAATACAACACCAGAAAACAGCGCAATTCATTCACCCAGAATGAATCCCAATATTGGACATTCGAAATGAATATTTTCCGAATTCTATTCACCGCTTTTAAAAGCTGTATATATGAAACAGCTTTAAAAATTCTCCATCGCAGTCAAGCGAAAAGAACTCCTCCAACCTCCGCCAGTGACACATCAGTAGTTTGCCCGCGTTATCTTAACGCCAAAAGGGGCCCGCTGCGGATTTCGGAACCGGTGATGAATTGATTTGATTAATTAGACGAAGTTAACCGCAGAGAACCGGGGACTGATCTTACCTCCTTAAACATTTCAGTCCCCGGTTAAACCTCTAAATGCGGGCTGCGCCGCCCTTATAATGTCCCGCCTTTTCAGCCGCCAATACTATCCGAAAATCCTCTCAAAGGCTTCCAGCAAGAATGGCACATCATCCGGGAATACGGTTCTGAAATCCATCACCACCGCTTCGCTTTCGATGCGGGTGAAAATGGGCGGATTATTCCTGCGCAATTTGTAGGCGAGTTCGTCCACGGTCATAACTGTGGGGCAGAAGGTGATAATTTTGGAAGGGATATCCCTGCCGGGTAGGGAACCGGAGCCCATTTGGGAAAAACCATTGACCACATTAGCGATGCATTGCCCTTGGATAAACGGTTTGATTTTGCGGAGGAAGCTCCGTTCTTTGCGGGCGATTTCGTCCTGTTTTCGAGTGAGAAGCCTTAAGACAGGCAGCCTTTGCGGCAGGGTTTCGGGTTCAAGATAGAGTTTCAAGGTAGCTTCAAGGGCGCTGTAGGTCAATTTGCCGCAGCGGAAGGAGCGAACTAAGGGGTTATTTTTAATGCGTTTGATGAATTCATTTTTGCCGACGATGACGCCGCATTGAGGACCTCCCAGCATTTTATCGCCGGAGAAGCAGACCAGGTCGGCGCCGCCGCGGATGGAATCCTGCACCAGTGGTTCCGGGGGCAATCCATATTGAGTGATGTCCACCAGGCATCCTGAACCGATGTCGTCCGCCATCGGCAGACCGCGCTGATGGGCGATTTCCGCCATTTCCTTGACGGGGACATCGGAAGTGAAGCCGGTCATCCGGTAGTTTGAAGCGTGGACGCGGAGGATGAGCCCGGTGTTTTCGGTAACCGCTTCAATATAGTCGTGAGGATGGGTTTTGTTGGTGGTGCCGACTTCGACCATCATTGCGCGGGAGCGCTTCATCACATCGGGAATGCGGAAGGAGCCGCCGATTTCCACCAGCTGTCCGCGGGAGACGATGACTTCTTTGCCTTCCGCCATGGTATTCAGCAGGACGATGGTGGCGGCGGAATTGTTATTGACCACGCAGGCGGCTTCGGCGCCGGTGAGGAAGCATAACAGGTCTTCCACATGTTTATAGCGGTCGCCGCGCCTGCCGGTTTCGCGGTCGACGGCGATGGTGGAATATTGGGCGGCGGCGTGACAGACCGCTTCCCGGGCTTCATCCGCAAGGGGGGCTCGACCGAGGGCGGTATGCAGGATGATGCCGGCGGCGTTGACTGCATCGTGAACCGAAGGGCGGGCTTTTTCATAGAGAAGCGCGGCGATTTTTTCAGCCAGGCGGTCGGGGTCGATGTCGATTTTATCCAGTTCGGATTCATCGGCTTCGAGGATTCTCTGTCTGAGTTTGTCCAGCTCTTTGCGGACGATTTCGTTGCCGTATAATTGCGGCAGTTCCTCCAGTGCTTTTCGGACGCCGGGCTTATTTAAAAGATTGGGCATGCCGATGAGGGAGTTGAGGAGGGGGTGGGGGGATTGTTCAGGATTTTTCTCATTATTTACCAATTTCTGTATCTCCTGATTGTTTATAATATTCGAATTAATATATTCTTACAACAATTACATATACTTTACCATTTTCTAGCTCGTAAACATCTTCAAGTTTTTCACCACGATCGGTTTTACGTCCGTCAAAAACTACTAAATAAGACTTATCTATATTACAAGTATTCATATATCTATCTAACTGTTCAAATCCACTTTTTGCCCAACCGATATAGTAATTTACTCCCAGCATTTTTAGCTCAACAATATGTTTAAAACTCATAAAACTAACTAACAAATCAACATATCCATTTCCTGAAGCTATTTCTTTTCCGACAAACGCAACCCCACTAAATTTACCTTTTAAATAAATTCCCAAATGACTTTGTGCAAGTTTTTCAGGATTTTTCACCCATTTATTCCCGCGATCAATCAAAAATACACCTTGACAATTTTTTGTAATTTCTACTGCAAATTCTTGAAGCACTTCAATAAATTTGGGAGTTTTTGATAGAATTTCTGCTCTATCAAGAAAAGGTTTATATGGTTGTAATTCTTCCTTTAGTCTTAAAGATAGACCATTTACTATTCTGTTTACAATTTCGTCGGTAAAATGATTTGTTGTGGCTACATTTATGCCAGCCTCTTGAAATAAAAGGAATTCAGAATCGTCATTTAATACTAAAATGTCTTTTTTACTCTTTCTTAATTCTCCAGGGAGCTGAGAAGGGAATCTCTGGATTTCCCTTCTTGAAAAAAAATCGTTAACGGATTCTATCTTTAAATTAGATTCTGCTAATAGATTATTAAAGTTTTCAACAACTTCTACTGAATGTGCAACAGAATCGCCTATCGATTGTATAGCTTGACTTTCCACATAAATTTGCTTATGAATTTTCTCAAATGACTCAGTTAAAAGAATACTTTCATATATCCTTTCTGAAATGCTGTTAGTGATTCCTATATATTCTAATAAATTTCTATTTGAAAAATCAAAAGCCTTTACCAATTCTTGATAGTCCTCAGAAAAAGAGCGAAAATGAGCAGAAACTGATCTTAAAGACGATCCCAATTCTCTCGCTCTATTTACTAATTCAATGCCAATATCGGGACTACTAATTTGAATTTGTTTCACAAGGTCATTTGTAAAGGAGATACTGAGAATTTGGATTTGACTATAAGGAAAAATATTTTGGAGGGTATTTGTGTAATGATACAATGGTCTTTGATATAATGAAATAATACGGCTCAATCTCTTTTCTGTTGCCTTTTTGCTTGTCGTCCAATTATTGTATGTCTGACTTTCAATAAAGGTTTCATAGAAAGCATCGAATAGATTTGAAGATTTTAATTTCTCATTAAAAATTTCTTCCATATTGAGATATTTAAAATAAAATTCCGCCAAACTTACTAGGTCTGAGTAGCTAAGTTCTTTCCTTATCGAGATTTCAGTTCTAACTAATTTTTCCAATACAGAAAAAAAGGCTTTTTCTTTGTCTTCTCCCGCATCCAAAAATGCCGCAATTGCACCTCCAGTAATATGAGGTACAAGTTCGATTATACCAAAATCAGGACAATTAAACCTTGTTATTAGAACTAAAGCCATAATGTTTTACCTCCAATTATTTCTATTATTGTAACACTTTAGTGTTTTGAAGTACAAAGGTCGAATATTCACTGGAAATAATTGGAAATTATGGATATAGTATCCAAGAGTATTTCCATCATTTCCATAATATCCAGTGAATTTAACTCTTTACAAATCAAACAAATATGAACAAATCACTTCAAAGACCTAAAATGATATCTACTATCTGCTCTAATTGTTCAATTATGTCCAAAAATTTTATAACTTTTAATCTTGCATTCTTAATTTTAAATTATTCACTCCCATCGTCTTTCCCACCCTTCCCCTTGCCCTTTCAGGTATTTATCGAACCATTCCAGCATCATTTCGCGGTGGGCGGCGTAGTTCTTGAAATTGCCGGCGATGCCGTGCCCTTCTGAGGGGAATTTGACATAAGCGACATCGCGGTTCAAGACCTTCAAGGCGGTGAACATCTGCTCCGATTCCAGCGAAGGGACATTCATATCCGCTTCGCCGTGCAGGAGGAGTAGGGGAGTGGTTATCTTGTCGGCGTGGAACAGGGGCGATTTATCGGCGAAGATGTCGGGGCGGTTCCAGGGGTAGCTCTTGGCTAACGCGATGTCGCCGTATGTATATCCCCAGATTCCGCCGCCCCAATAGCTGGCGATATTGCTGATGCCGTACATCGACACGGCGCAGGCGAACATATCGGTCTTGGTTACCAGGTCCATAGTGGTGAAGCCGCCGTAGCTTCCGCCGTAACAGCCCATTCGGTCTGAATTGATGAAATCCTTCTCAGAAATCAGCTTATTCACCCCTTCGATAATATCCCGCGTAGCGAATTCACCCCAGTCGTTGACATGGTAGTCTGAGAATTCATCGCCGTGCGCCATCGCACCCACCGGGGTTAATGCGTAGACTACATAACCATTCGCTGCCCAGAAATGATAGGTGAAGTAGAAGGATTCGTCCAAATGCCAGACGCCGGCGTAGTAATACACAATCAAGGGATATTTTTTACTTTCATCAAAATCGGGGGGATAGAAAATCCATCCGTCTATCAGGTGTCCCAAAGAATCGGTGAAATCCCAGCGTTCATATTCGCCGAGGGTGAAATCCGACATCAAATCGGCGTTGGGGTCGAGGAGCGATCGCTGCTTACCGCGCTTGATGTCGAAGGCGAAAGCTCTTTCGGATTTATCCAATTCCTGGGAGGTGAAGACCAGCTTTTTGCCATCGGCGGAAAGGTGAAGGTGTTTGATGTATAGATGGGGGATGGGGACTTCCCGGATGTCGGCGGGATGGTGGATGTCGATGGAATATACTTTGTTGAAACCGCGTATCATCACCGAAAAATAAAGCCGTTTATCCCAGGGGTTCCAATGGAGGGAATTGTAGGTTCCGCCGTGTTCGTCCACGGTGAAAGGGGTGTCGCCGGTGAGGTTTTTCAATTCCATAGTATTCAGGTTCAACAGCCAGATATCGGTTTCACTGAGGTTGTGGACGCTGTCCTCTTCGCTTTCGCCGGTGAAATGGCTGGCGCAGGTGAAGGCTAAATGTTCGCCATCGGGGAGGAAAGTTAAATTCAGCGGACGGGTTTCAAAGGGGATTTTACGGTTTTGGAGTAATCGATTCTCGCCGGTTTCGAGGTCGATCAACCAGAATTCGGTGTTGAAATAGGGGCTGCCGGCAATGGGGATTCGGCGGGTGAAGACGAGCTTGGTTCCATCGGGTGAAAGGGCGATTTCATCCAGGGCGAAGTCTCCGGTATTGGAAAGCTGATGGGTCGTTCCGTCTTCTAAAGAGGCGATGAATATACGGCGTTTGTCCTTCCAGTCGGTCAGGCGCTGTTCCAAGTTAGTCAGCAGTGTGTAGTCGTCTGTGCCTGGGGATTTTCGTTCGCCATCGGTGGTGTAGACGGCGAATTTTTCGTCAGGGGAAATCAACAGCTTCACCAATTGTTTTATAGGACCGAGGATTTGTTCGGAAGCGCCGGTCTTCAGGTCGCATAACCAGAGGATACTACCATCGGAAGTCGAAGAGCGGAAGAAGAGCGATTGGCTGTTGCGGGTGAATAGGGGGTGGCTTATGCTCTTACCGAATTCGATTTGTTTCAGCAGTCTGGCATCTGAAGTTGAAAATATTTCAATCCATTTATGGCTTTTGAAAGTCTCAGGTTCGCGGCGTGAGCGCAGGACTGCGCTTTTCTTGCCATCGGGGGAAATGACTAAACCGGAGATTCGTTCCAGCTTGGCGTAATCGTGATAATTAGTGAAAGCCCTTTTTGGGGTGAGGGAAAGCGATATTGTTTTTATAGAAAAGCCTTCCTGGGGAGCGATGGAGGCGTTGATTGTCCAAGGGGGGTCGGGCGAATCGTTCGGTTTGACCGTTTTTATCATCAATAGGTGTTTGCCGTTGTGGAGGTCGCAGTCTGCGGAGAGCAGGTTGGGGGCGTCTTCGGCGGCTATTTCGGTAATCTGCGCTTCATTTGCACCGTCGACGAAGAGGGCGGAGGGGTAGGGGGTTTCAATTTTTATGGAAACGGTTTGGCGGCGGCCGGTGGTGATGTAGGCGGCGATGTAGGCGATCGCAGGGTATTTGACGGTTTCGGGAACAGTGATTTCCTCACCTTCCAACTTCCGCCATTCGGATTTCACGCCAGGGGACCAGTGGATTTCATCTTTTTCGCTGGGGGTGATTTCATCGAGGTGGAGGAATGCTTGGTTCAGCCAGGATTCAATTTCATCCCCTTCGGCAAAGATGGTGGGCGATATGGGGAGGGGGCCGAGGAGCAGCCATTGGTCAATGAGAAGTTCCCCATTATCTTGGGCAATCGTTACATTTGATAAACAAAATGAACAGGATAAGGTGATAATTAGCGCTGGCAACAGTTTCTTCATTTGATTCATAGTGAATCCTTTCTTGTTTGGCTATGGGTGATGGGCTGTGGGGTGTAGAAAATGAAAGATATTACTTGATTTCATCTTTGGCTTCATTCCAGATGGCGTCCATCTCTTCCAGGGTTGATTCGTGTGGGGAGGTTCCCCTTTCGGCTAATTTTTCTTCGATGTATTGGAAGCGCCGGATGAATTTGTGAACGGTGCGGTTGAGTGATAGTTCAGCGTCGATACTCAGCCATTTTCCCAAGTTGACCAGGACGAAGAGCAGGTCGCCGAATTCCTCTTCCATACGCTCAGTATCGCCGCTTTGGCGGGCGGATTGAAATTCGGACCATTCTTCCTGCAGTTTATCATCCACGCCGGCGACATCCTTCCAGTCGAAGCCGACTCCGGCGGCTTTTTCCTGCACTCTGAAGGCGGCGAGGAGGGCTGGCAGATGGGCTGGGACGCCGGCGAACAGCGAGCGTTTTTCATCGGTTATTTTAATCGCTTCCCAGTTGTCTTTGACCTGTTTTGGTGTATCTGCTTTCGTGTCTCCGAAGACATGGGGGTGGCGGCGGATTAGTTTTTCGACGCAGGTTTGAGCGACATCGTTCAAGTCGAAATTCCCATTTTCGTCGGCGATTTGGGCGTGGAAGACGATGTGCAGCAGTAAGTCGCCCAGTTCGTTTTTGAGGGATTCGGAGTCGCTCGATTCGATGGCGCTCAGAACTTCGTAGGCTTCTTCAATCAGGTAGGGGCGGAGGGACATATGGTCTTGTTCACGGTCCCAGGGGCAGCCATCGGGGGCTCGCAGGCGCGTCATAATTTCGGCTAAGCTGGCGACGGCGGGGTATTTATCGTCCGTATTTTCGTTCATAGGGGAATTATTTATTTTTATGAAGTGCCAAGTGTCAAGTACCAAGTGCCAAGAATTCTGCTTGATACTGACTATATTTAAGATATTATAGGATCTGGTTTGTCTGGGTTAAAAACATTTAATTTATACATTCCATACGCTGAAAGCAAATTTTATGAAGGGGGAATTGGAGAAGCGATTCTTCTCTTTTGCAATGTTGGTGGAGCAATTGAAATATGTAAACCACCATCATTTAAGGAAATGTTGGTAGTCTGATTGATATTCCGAAATTCATCGAATATTATAATTCCACTAAAAAACTTGATTTTTTTAAAAAATATCGTATTATACTAGAAAGAAATACGCCAAAATCTCATAAATTTGCGTTAGGAAGTAGGATATGAATAATAAGAATCGGGCTGATGAAATCACTCGTCCGGGAATTTTAAATAAAAATCAGATAATCAAATTAATGGACTATGAACATATAATAAATGGTGACAAAAATCACATTGGTGTATCTTCATTTGATCTGCACTTAAGCAAACTTGGATGGAAATTGGATGCAGGTTTTAAATGTAGGAGCGATAGAACAATAAATGAAATAATCAAGTCCGCTAAAAGTGATGAATTTGAAATAAAACAATTGACTTTATCTGATTCTGGATTAAAATTAGATAGAGGAAAGACATATTTATTTGAGTTACGGGAAACAATAAATCTTCCGGTTAATTTCTGGGGACAAGGAACTGGGAGAAGCTCAATTGGACGGCTTGATGTTTTAACAAGATTGTTAGCAGATAATGAAGAACGATACGATGTTGTGACAAATGGTAATAAAAGTTTGTATGTTGAAATAACCCCCTTGTCTTTTCCAATTAGGGTGTATCCGGGAACTCCAATATATCAATTGCGTATCGCCTATGGCGATTTTAACAGATTGAGATTGCAAAATGACTTACTTAAGTTATATAATGAGTTGCTTAAAAAAGAAAATGGGGAACGATTATCCGGTGAAGATCAGGCATATCTTAGGTTAAATTTGATGCCGGACATTAGTATACCGGGCAAGAATAAAGTAGTTGCATTTAAAGCTAAGACAAGTGATGATAATGTAATAGACTTGAAAAAAGAGAATGAAGGATTCTATCGACCCGAAGATTACTGGGAGAAAAAGAAATGTGAAATCACAATAGGAGGGAACTCCGCCCTGAGGATTAAAAAGGATGATTTCTATATTTTAAGATCTTTAGAGAGATTTGACTTGCCGGATAATATTGCTGTATATGGTGTTGCGATGACTGAGGAAGTAGGGGAGTTAAGAATACATCATGCGGGTTTTATTCATCCTCGGTTTGGAAATAATCGTAAAGATAATAAGGGAGCGCCGTTAATATTTGAAGTTCGTGGACACGATATTGAGATGTTATTAATTCATGGAGATGTTATGGCTGAGTTAAAATACTACCCAATGTCACTTCCAGCGCCGCCTCCAGATAAAAAAGATGATCTTTATTCAAATCAGGAATTAACATTATCAAAATATTTTGGCAATTGGGAAAATGAAGATTAATATACATAAGATAAATAATACTAACATAGATTGGAAGCGAGAGCTACAAAAAGAGCATCGTGAGGTCGTTATTGAAGCTTCTGATTTATATCCTGGAATAGAAATTTGGTATGACCGTAAGGTCAATCCCGGGATTGAGAGTGGCGAGAGGGTTAGCTATCTAATTACTAAGGATAACAACCCAGTAGCCGCTGCAATTGCAAAACAGGGGGAAGATGCAAAAATCTGCAGTGTAAGAGTTAGAGATGAGGCGATGAATGAAGGATTTGGGGCTATACTTTTTTTACTTTTAGCTTTTAGTTTTAGACGAGGAACTAAAACAGTCCATTTCACTGCTCCGGATCATCTTTGGAATGAATATGAAAATTTCTTTACTGGGATGGGTTTTGGAAGAATAGGGAAGGCAGGGGAACAATATCGCTTATTTGATCCAGAAATAGTTGCTGAAGTAGATTACTTGCATTTTAAAAAGAATGTTTTTGAAAAATATTTTGCCCGATATGCAGGGCAACTTTCTCAAATAAATGATGATCGAATCGATGTCTTATTGAGCATTAAACCAAAATATGCTAATAGAATTATTAATCGCACTAAAATTATGGAATTAAGAAGAAGATTTTCTAAAAAATGGATTGGTAGTAGTGCCTTAATATATGCATCTGCACCAGAACGAGCTATAGTTGCTAAAGTTAGAATTGCACATGTTATTAAAGATAAACCTATTGCTGTATGGAACAACTGGAAAGATGCAATCGATTGCAGTGAGGAGGAATTTCTTATTTATACAAAAGATATTGACGAGGTTTATGGAATATTGTTTGGTAATGTGATTAGTGTTGGTCCATTTTACTTGACTGCTATGGAGAACAAGTTAGAAGATACATTAACACCTCCACAATCATATTTAAACTTGTCGATTAATAGTAAATGGGAAAGAGCAATTGCTTTATCAAATATGTCGCTGCAGAACATCTGAATATCTATTTATATATTGAAAATATTACAGTTGACTATTCGCCCCCGGTTGGGGGCTTTTTTTTACCCACTTGCATAAGTAGCACAGCTGGGCGGGATTAAAGTCCGCTCCAAGAATGGAAGAAAACCCTATCCCTGTACATATTCGGTGTAGATATCACCAACTCCAGCGTGGATTATGACAGCCATATTTGACTATTTAAGATGGATTTTGTACATTGTGAACTGATACAATAGGCAATAAAGCTATAGGAGAAGTAGATGATAGAATTCAGGTTCCATTCGCGGGGCGGTCAAGGCGGGGTGATCGCAGGGAAATTATTGGCGGTCGCTTTTAATAAGGAGAATAAACATGTGCAGACCTTCCCCACTTTCGGCGTTGAACGGCGGGCTGCGCCGGTGATGACTTTCGTGCGAATAGACGACAAACCCATCAGGATTCGCAATCAAGTGTATGAGCCGGATATTTTAGTGATTATGGATCCATCGCTGATAAAGTTCACTCCGGTGTTGAACGGTTTGAAGGATGGCGGGACTATAATAGTCAACAGTGAGCATCCGCCGGAATATTTTGACTTTCCGAAGAAATTCAAGACCATCACCCTTAACGCATCGGCAATCGCTTTGTCTCATAAATTAGGGTCGGTCACTCAACCGATTGTGAATACGGCGATATTGGGTGCGCTGGCGAAAATTACCGGATTAATTAGCATCGATTCGGTAACGGCGGCGGTCAAGGAAGAGAGTCCGGTGCGACCGGAGGATAATGTCGCCGCGGCGTTAGAGGCTTATAACGCTGTTTAATCGGTAAATTGGTAAAGCAGTTAAATAGTAAAATAGTAGAATGGTGAATGGTTAATTGAGGATTAATTTTGGGAATATCATCATCCCCTATAGCCTATAGCCTATAGCCCAAAGCCTATTTACAAATCAGGAGAATAAATGGCTGAAGATAAACCGATTATATTTAAGACTTATAGAGACCTTCCGCTGATGCCGGCATCTTTGGGACGGATGACGGTGAACGACACCGGCAGCTGGCGGAATGTGGAACCGTATTATATAGACCATACGCCTCCGTGTAATTTGAAATGCCCGGCTGGCAATGATATCGTGAATTTTTTGCGATTGACATCGGAGGGGAAATTTCGTCAGGCGTGGGAATTGATATTGGAAACATCGCCTTTTCCCGGAGTGTGCGGGCGTGTATGCCCTCATCCGTGTGAAAGCGAATGTAACCGTGACAAGTTGGGCGGGGTCATCAATATCCATTCCATCGAGCGTTTCCTGGCTGATATGAATTTCGAGGCTCCGATACAGGAAGTTTCCATTAAATATCCCGATAAAAAAGTCGCCATAATTGGTTCGGGACCGGCGGGGTTGGCTTGCGCCTGGCATCTGAATCGAGCCGGTTATCCCTCAACCGTATTTGAAAGCCACCCTCAAGCTGGGGGGATGATGCGGGTGGGGATTCCCGATTACCGTTTGCCCAAAGAGGTGCTCGATCGTGAAATCGCCGCCATTCAAGCCGGCGGCACTGAAATCAAGACAAGCTGCCGGGTGGGAGATGATATCACTTTCGATGAATTGATGAAGGAATATGCAGCAATATTCATTGCTGTCGGATTCCACCAGAGCCGTGCTTTGGGTGCTGAAGGGGAGGGGCATCACGATGTTGTGCCGGGCATAGAAGTGCTTAAGCGGATTGCGTTAGGGGAAGCGCATGGATTGAAGGAGAAGGTATTGGTAGTCGGCGGCGGCAATACTGCTATGGACGCCGCCAGGTCGGCTCACCGGTTGGGGGCGGAAGTAACAGTGGTATATCGGCGGACGCGAAATGAGATGCCGGCGATTCCGGAAGAAATCGATGAATTATTGGCTGAGGGGATACCGATAGATTTTTTAACCACTCCGGTTAAGGTCCATACCAACGGCGATGTGATAGAAAAGGTCGAATGCATCAGGATGAAATTGGGCGAGCCGGATTCATCGGGACGGCGCCGTCCTGTTCCCATCGAAGGGTCCAACTTCTTCGTGGAAGCTGACCAAGTTATCACCGCCATTGGGGAAACGCCGGATTTGGGGTTCGTTTCCGAAGATTTGAAGGTTGAACGGTGGGGAGTCATCGCCGATGATTTCGGCGTTACTAATATTCCCGGCGTATTTGCGGGGGGCGATGCGGCGACCGGTGAGGGGACGGTTACTCACGCTATAGGTTCCGGCAGTCGCGCCGCTTCGGCGATTATCAATTTCATCCAAGGTGGAGAATTAAGTGAGAAGGATAAGCTTTCGCCTTCACTGCAGAGAGTTGATTCAAAAGTGGTGAGGTTTGAAGATTTGAATTTGGATTATTTCGAGCGGCAAGAGCGGATTGAACCCTCGCACATTGCTTTGGAAGAGAGGCGGGGGAAGTTCACGGAGATTTACCAGACGATGGATGCGGCGCGGGCTTTGTATGAAGCGCAACGGTGTATGTCCTGCGGGACTTGCCCCGCTTGCGATAACTGTTTCGTGTTCTGCCCGGATGCGGCTATCGCTTACAGCGATGAACCCGGTCAGAAGTATGTGATTGATATTATGCACTGCAAGGGGTGCGGGTTGTGCGCATCCGAATGCCCCAGGATGTGCGTTGAAATGAAGCCGGTGAAATGAGTTAAAAGTTAAAGGTGAAAAGTTAAAAGTTGTTATTATATGAATGTTCATAACTTTGGAGTTCGTATGATAGAAAGAAAATATACAGTAGTTTATGAACCTGAAGAGGATGGCGGATACATAGCGCGCGTTCCAGCTTTACCGGGATGCACCACCGAGGGGGATACTTTAGAAGAAGCCAGAGCTATGGTTAAAGACGCTGTCCGCGGCTATATTGAATGTTTGCTTGAAAGGAAACTACCTGTTCCCGAATTTTCTGAGTATACATAAACGAAAGGTTAAAATGGGTGATATATACATTCCCCTGAATATAATTAACGACCAGGAGCCGGAAAGACATCTTGAAATGCGATTCCTGGTTGATACCGGCGCCACCAGAGCCTGGATACCTGAAAACATCGCTGAAGAGCTTTTAATAGAACCGGTGGGACGGGTTCCTTTAGAACTCGCAGATGGAAATATCAGCGAATATCCTTATGGATTGTGCAAGTTTGAATATGAGGGTGAAATCGTCAACGGCACGGTAGTTATCGGGCCGAAGGATATTGAACCCATTGCGGGGACGCATTTGCTTCAAGACTTCCGCCTGATAGTCGATTTAGCCCATCACACTATTAAGCGGGGCAGGGCGATGAGGGCGAAGTATTGTCGGCTTGCGCATCCGAATGTTCCAGGATGTGCGTTGAAATGAAGCCGGTGAAATGAGTTAAAAGTTAAAGGTGAAAAGTTAAAAGTGAACTGTAGATTTTAATAAAAAATAGGGAAATTAATATTTGGTAGGAGTTTCTTATGGGAAAATTATATAATGTATCAATAATAAACAAACACGATGTCTGGTTACAAGAAGACGAGGAGAATCCTTTCTCCTGGGTAGTTATGAGTAAAGAACAATTAGAACAAATACTCTATAGACCACTTAAACGGGGAGAGATGCTTAAAGGGAGAGAAATTGCCGACTATGATGATATTGTGTGGATTAACTTTTTATAGAAAAATATCTTGAGTCATTGGAAATGAAAACAACTAATTTTACATATTCTGAAGCGATTGAACGGGTTCTATTGGACAATAATTATATTGCGCCTCTCAGAAAAATATACAAAGACATTGTTAAATATCGACCTCTTACTGGAAAAACCCCTTATAACACGATTCAAGAAAGAGTGCAGAGGGATCCAAAATTCACTAAAATAGGATTAGGCGTATATGCATTAACCGAGTACTTAGATAAATTACCTGTTGCCTCTGAACCCCAAAATAAGAAGGAAGAAGAAGAACGAACTCACTATTCTATCCAAGGGATGTTGCTTGAGATAGGCAATATAGAGGGCTTTGATACTTATTCAGCAAACAAGAATGCAGTTTTTGATAATAAACCTTTGAATCAAATCATGACTCTTTCTGAATTTCCAAACTTCACATATCCTCGTATAATTCAATCGATAAGATTTATTGATATCTTATGGTTCAACGACAGGGGTTTTCCAAAATCCGCTTTTGAAATAGAAATTACACCACAATTCAGAAATTCTTTAATAAAGTTCTGCGAATTAAGTGATTTTTTTACAAAATTCTATATTATAGCCGAGTCTAAAAATAAAAAGAAATATGAAAGAGAAATATCAAGGCCGGTCTTTAAAGAAATCAAAGGAAGATGTTTATTCAAAACTTGTGACCAAGTTAGAGAAATGTACTTGAAGTCGGTTGAAAAACAAAAGGTCTATACTGAGTTTTTTTGTTAACATTTTTTTATGGATTCAATGTAGTTTTTCGGCTTACAAGAGTATATAAATGTATTAATAATAACAAAGTGAATTATGTGTTTTTTAAGTAAACCATTTCATCAGAGATATAAGATTGATACCATTTCATCAGGAGTATGAATGAAGAAAGTTTTGACCGGGAATCAGGTAGTCGCCTGGGGTGTGATGCTGTCGCGGGCGCAGGTTGTTTCAGCTTATCCCATCACCCCCCAGACCACAATCATAGAGGAAATCGCAGATCTCATCAATAAGGGGATGTTTCAAGCGCGGTTCATCAAGGTGGAATCGGAGCATTCGGCGATGGCGGGGTGCATCGGCGCTCAATCGACCGGGGCGCGTTCTTTCACCGCCACATCGGCGCAGGGGCTGGCTCTGATGCACGAACTGCTTCATTGGGCGGGATTGGGGCGTTTGCCAATCGTGCTGGCGAATGTGAACCGGGCAATGGCGCCGGGTTGGACTATATGGACCGACCAGAATGACAGCTTGTCTCAGCGGGACACCGGCTGGATACAGTATTACTGCGAAACGGTGCAGGAAGTGCTGGATACGGTAATACAGGCATACAGAGTTGCGGAGCAGGTGGATCTGCCGGCGATGTTGGTCTTAGATGCGTTTTTCTTGTCACACACCGCTGAAGCTGTTGAAATACCGGAACAGAAGATCACCGACGATTATCTGCCGCCGTTTGAAGCTGAATGGAAGCTTGATGTTGACAATCCGAGGGCTTTTTCAGGGATGACCGGAGTGGATATTTATCAGGAATTCCGCTATAAACAGCAAATCGCCTTCGATGAGGCGTTGAAGGTCGCTGAAGAGGCGGACAGGGAATATGGAGAAAAATTCGGGCGTTCGTACGGCATAGTGGAGAATTACAGATGCGATGACGCTGAATTAATCATAGTAGCTTCGGGCACTGTCAGTTCGACCGCGCGGGAGGCGATAGATTATTACCGGGCAAAGGGTGAAAAGGCCGGTATGCTGAAGATAAGGCTGTTCCGACCATTTCCCCTGGAAGCGGTGCGGGCATCTTTGGCTCACTGCCGGAAGATTGCGGTGATTGACCGGAATATCAGCCCCGGTCACGGCGGGATATTCGCTCAGGAAATCAAATCGGCGCTGTATAATCAACCGGTCAGCAAACGCCCGATGCTGTTCCCCTTCATCGCCGGATTAGGGGGGCGGGATATCAGGCCGGAAACGGTCAATCAAATCATCGAAATCGCCAAGAGCGAAGACTATCCCAGGAAAGACATTTATTGGATAGACTTAAAGGAGTAATTTAATTAACTTACAAAGTGCCAAGTATCAGTCTCATTAGTTTTGAATTTTAAATTTTGAATTTGTTTCGGATTTCGGATTTCGATTTTCGAATTTGATTCCGGCTCGTCCGGGTTAGGGTATAGGATTAAGCAGTCTGTTATCCCGGACAGCCGGGCTCCATACTTTCTTTTTCAATGATCGGGGTCCCGGTCCGCTTCGGCTGGATATGAGTCTCGACTATTCGGGATGAAAATCGGTAGATGGTGACTGATGACCGACTCATATTATCCCCTTCAATTCATCCATTATACTATTGAAAATATCTTTTGTCCTGTCGACAATTTCGCCTCTTTTAAATATTATTCCGCCGCCGTTTTTAGCGAATGCGATTCCAATATCGGCTTCACGAGCTTCGCCCGGGCCATTCACTTCGCATCCCATCACCGCTATTTTCAAGGGGGTATCGACTCCGCTGAGTTCAGTATGCAGCCTTTTCGCCAAAGCTTCGACATCGCCGTGACTGCGGGCGCAGGTCGGGCAACTGATAATATCCAATCCCGGCGGTTTCAGCCCCAACGCTCTGAGCATAACCAAGCCGTCGCGAATCTCATTTAAAGGGTCGCCGGTGAGGGAAATCCTGATGGTATCACCGATGCCCTCCGCTAATAATATGCTCATCGCCACCGTGGATTTGATCGAACCGGCGCCGGGAATACCCGCTTCGGTCAATCCCAAGTGCAGGGGATATTCGACAGCGGAGGCGAGCATCCGGTTCGCTTCGATAGTGAGGGGGATGGAAGACGCCTTGATTGCCAGCACGATATCCTCGAATCCTTCCCTTTCGATAGCGCGGACTTGATTGAGACAGCTTTCCAGCATCGCTTCGGCGGTTATCCCCTTTTCCTTCCGCAGTTTCTTTTCCAAAGAACCGGCGTTCACCCCGATTCTCATCGCCACGCCCTTGTTGGCGGCGGCTTCGACAATCTTCTTCACCCGGTCGAAGGAACCGATGTTTCCGGGGTTGATGCGGATTTTATCGGCGCCGCATTCGATGGCTTTGAGCGCGAGTCGATAGTCGAAATGAATATCGGCGATGAGGGGGACGCCGACATTGTCTTTTATCATACCGAGAGCCCGGGCGGATTCCATATCCGGCGCCGCCACCCTGACCAAATCACAGCCCGCATCCATCAAAGCTCGAATTTGGGCGCAGGTTCTTTCAACATCGCGGGTATCGGTGTTGGTCATCGACTGGAGGACGATGGGCGCCCCTCCGCCAATCTGTACATCGCCCACCTTCACCCCCCTGCTATACCGGCGGGTGATATTCACTATTGCAGGGAAATTGGTTGATAAGTTTTGATTTTAGTAATTCCGGTGGAATCGATGGAAATTTGCGCCGGCCATCTTTCCGCCCCGACTTTTTTCAGTTTTTTTCCGTTTAGACTGAATTGAGTCGCTCCGGCGTTGCTGGTCAACAGCCAGATATTTTGCTCGGCGTAGAATTCCTTGACGCTTTCGGGGATTAAATTATAATCAAGGGAATCGCCGCCATCGATGGACACCATTAAATACAGCGGCTCGTCTGCGGCTGCAGAGAAAGTAAATCCCTTTTGTTCTATCGGCACAGCCGGAGTTTCTTCCGATATATCAGCAGTTTTATCGGGGGCGGGTTTGCAAATTAATGTTAGGATAATGATGATGACAATAACGCCGCCCACCCCAGCTAAAACATATCGAAAGTTATGCCGAAGAACATCCACCACTTTTTCGATTAAGGCTGTAAAATCACTTTTATAACGATGCTCGGCGGGCAGCGGTTCAAATTCTTCGTAGTGTGGTTCCCTGATTGCGTCATATTCGCTCATTACTTTGGCTTCATTCATCCCCACTGCGGCGGCGAAGGATTTGAGGAAGGCTCGGATATATGGTTCCGGTAAAACATCGAAATTTTCATCCTCCAACGCCTGAAGGAACTTCAAATCTATCTTGGTGAGGATGCTTACATCTTCCAGGGACATATCCCCATATTCCCTGGCTTTCCTCAATTCATCGCCGAATTCACCCATTGTTAATCTCCCGGATAAATATCGTCCAGGTTCGCCTTAATTCAGCCAAAGGCAAACCAACCACATTGAAAAAACACCCCTCAATCCGTTCTATCAGCAGGCTCCCACAGCCCTGCGCTCCATAAGCCCCAGCTTTATCCATCGGTTCACCAGTAGCGATATAAAGTTCGATTTCTTCATCCGACAAGGGGTAAAACTTCACGGAGGTGATTTGACAGCCGGAAACCGTCCTGTTTAGGGGGATGTGCATAATGGTGAAGCCGGTGATGACTTTATGCTGTCTTCCAGACAGTTTGCGTAGTATCCTCACCGCGTCTTCCCGGTTTTCAGGCTTGCCTATGGCTTCACCATCCAGCGCGATGATGGTATCGGCGGCGGTAATCCAGCCTTCGGTTTCGCCGACGCGGGCGGCTTCAGCTTTACGCCGGGAAAGCTCCATAACCGCGTCTTCTAAGGAAAGTTGAGTGTCGACGGTCTCATCAATGACTATCGGCTTGACGGTGAAGCGGAGTCCCACCTTTTCCAGCAATTCCCTTCGCCTGGGCGATCCTGAAGCCAGAATCACCCGTTCACCTTCCAAGAAATCCCACATCATCGCCCCAAAAACAGCGCAATCAATCCAATGAACATACCGAATTTTAATATATTAGACAGTATCCGCAGTTTATTGGTATCGCCCTTAATCAGAATGTAAATCGCCCAAAGCAAGATAGTTTCAACGCCGAGTAAAGAAACTATAAGATAATAAATATTATAGAAATGTGCAAAATAAGGCAGGGGAACAATCAGCAGTAATAATACCAATGCCAACACAGCGGTCCTACCCGCCGCGCCGATTCCATATTTCCGGGCGAAAGTTGCTCCGGGGCGGGCGGAATCGCCGGTGTAATCCTCCATATCCTTGACCATCTCCCGGCTGAAGTGGAAAAAGAGCGAGAACACCGCCGGTATCAATCCGCCCTTGATATTGCCCGCCAACACTCCGCCGAATATGAACGCCAGGGCGGTCAGGAATGAAACGCAGATGTTCCCCCAAAGCGCGGTCATCTTCAGGCGGGCGTTGTACGCGAAGAGCAGGAACGCCGCTGAAGCCGTTATCAGAAGCGGAAGCGGTCCCAGGATTAAACCGATGACGATTCCAGCGAGCCCGAACAGCGCTGAAAACAGACCAGCGGTTGAGAGGGAAATTTCCTTCTGAGGCAGGGGGCGGCCGGGGCGGTTGATGCGGTCGATTTCTATATCGCAGATGTCGTTGTGGATATTGCCGGCGGCGGCGATCAAACAGGCGGCGACAGCTCCGAGGGTTACCGTCAAGGGATTCAATTCGGCGAAATCCTTCGCCAGCAAAGCGGCGACCCAGACTGAAGCCGCGGTTATCAGAGCGTTAACCGGGCGGGAAAGCTTGAATACGGCTTTCAAATCGGTAAAGAAAAGGGTGTTAATGAGTTGATCTATAGTTGATACTGCGAATTACTGTATACTTATAAGCTGTTATTATTTCATCACAAAGGCTCAAAGGGCACAAAGTTTCACAAAGACTTTCATAATTCACCGAATCTCTGTGGTGAACAAATTTTACATTTTTCATTCTTAATTTTTCATTCTTCATTTTCATCTTATCAGTAGACACTTCTGGGTCTGAATCTGTTCCCCCGCTTGGAGGCGGACGAAGTAAATCCCGGATGACAGTTCGCTGCCGTCGAAGGGGACTTGATGCGTCCCGGCTTCGTATTTTCCTCCCGCCAGAGACGCAACCTTACGCCCGGCGATATTGTATATTGCTATTTCTACCGTCGATGCGTAAGGCAGATCGAAGGTTATCAGGGTTTCGGTGTTGAAGGGGTTGGGATGGGTAGATAATGAAATATATTCATTCGGTGGAGTTGAAAAAACAGGCTCTTCCGTGCCTTCCCAACCATAGGCTGCCCAGCCAAGATTGTGATTGGGCGCAGACTCGCCGGGAAGGACTTCGAAAGGGAAACTGTCCGAGGCCACAACCGTAACCGGATATAAACCGACATTGCCGATATATGTAAAACTCCCCGCTCGAACATTTGCCGGAACAAACTGGGTGATTTGCCTTATAATCGAGGAACCGGCCGGTGAAACTAAACCACTGCGCATTATGAAGGGATCATAAATCGTCCCATTGGGCAGAATAACTTCCTCCCAGGCATCGAAGTTGATAGGGTTGACGGTATTGTTTTCAACTAAAGCATCGAAAACGAAACTTCCACCGCCGGGTGGAATTTGAATAGGCGTGTTGTAAGGCGTCAAAGTCACGGACAGCGGCGCGAAATCGCTTTCAAGGCGAACCAGGTAAACATCCAAGTGGTGATATCCTATCATATTTTCAGCATTTCCTGAGATAATATATCCACCATCCAGAGTTTGTTGAACGCTTGTGCCACTCTCCCACCAAAAATAAGACTCACAAACTGTTCGAGTCCATATTGTGTCTCCATTGACATCGGTCCTTACAACATAGACATCTCTCCAAGGTGAACTCAGTGGCCAGGTCATTCCTGCAATAATATATCCCCCATCATATGTTTGTTGAACGCTGTAGCCCCCATCACAATCGCTTCCTCCATAAGTTCTCGTCCAAATCGTATCTCCATCTGCATCTGTCTTTATTAAGTAGACATCTGTCATACCAGCACCGTATGAATTAGTGCATCCAGCGATAATATATCCCCCATCGGTTGTCTGCTGGACGCTCCATCCTGAATCGTATTGATTTCCGCCATAGGTGCATGTCCAAACTGTGTCCCCATTTATATTGGTCTTTATCAAATAGACATCTTTCTCGCCGGCGCCATATGAATATGTGTATCCGCCGATAATATATCCCTCATCCGTGGTCTGCTGAATGCTCATGCCATAATCATCAGCAGGCCCGTCGTATGTACGCGTCCATAATGTATCTCCATCGGCATCAGTCTTCACCAAATAAACATCTCTATCAAAGCCACCAAAGGAACGGGTATATCCCGCAAGGATATATCCCCCATCTTGGGTCTGTTGGCCGCTGTAGCAAACATCGGGAGCGCCACCTCCATAGGGGCGGGTCCAAAGGGTGTCCCCGTTTGCATCTGTCTTAACTAAATAGAAATCCCAATTACCGCCGAAATTTTCGCTCGTTCCGGCAACAATATACCCCCCATCGGTGGTCTGCTGAACACTTCTGCCAACATCACCCCAGTCGCCGCCGATTATTCGGGTCCAGATTGTGTCCCCATCCGCATCGGTCTTTATCAGATAAATATTCTGATAAGGATCTGGAACAAATGAATATGTTTCGCCGGCCACTATATATCCTCCGTCCGATGTCTGCTGAACGCACCAGCCATAATCAGAAGAGCTTCCCCCAAAGGTTTTGGTCCAAAGGGTGTCCGGTGGCTGGGGTTGGGCGATAGATGTGGCAGTTAAAATGACTACCAATAAAATTGTGCTTGAAGTTTTCATTTTACCCTCCATATTGGGATAGTTTTTCCAATGACAAATGACTAATGATTATTTAAGGTGGCGTCGAGTCTCCGCACTCGACGCTGTATTCCTAAATAACAAAGAATAGCTGTCGACTGCGGAGAGTCGACAGCACAAATTTGACCAATGACTATCCTTCCTTCCGGCTGTTCCGGTAATCCAACAGCGCCTGGATGAAGAACCCTTTGGAAGGATTATTCCACTGCAGGCGGATGGTGCGGAGGATGCGCTTCTCTTCCTCGGTGATTTGATAGAGGGTGATAGCGTCCGGGTCGTTAAGCAGTTCCCATAAGCCGGGATACATCCTGCCGCCGGAGGTTTTCGCGGCGTCAGCCAGATATTCACCGGTCGATTCCAACTCTTCCGGGGTGGTGTCCAAAGCCCGGGCGATTTCCGACAGGGTGCGCTTTGAAGGGCGATGTTCGCCGGTTTCGATCAGCGATAGGTGCGAGCGGTTGATGCCCGCCGTTTTCGCTAAATCGGATTGGGTCAGGTTGAGGAATTTACGGCGTTCGCGGATAGCGGCGCCCAATTGTTTTTTATAGTCGTTGGTCATTTCAGGTTCTCTTTCACCACAGAGACATAGAGACGAATTAACCACTAATGAACACGAATAAACACGAATAAAAAAAAGATATCACTTGGTAAGAGATTTATTCGGAACCGTTGAAATGCAAAGATGATACTGGGCAAACTGAAGGAAAGCAGCGCAATCAATCCGCTGTAAAGCGGATCAGCGAAATCAGCGGTTCAAAGAATAAAAAATCCACCCATACAAAACAGCGAGGGACTCATAAAATATTCTCCCTTAATATAATGAAAATATTGGGACTTGTCAAGCAGGATTGCGACTTTTTCTAATATTTTTCATTTTTCTCTTGACATTGTCCAACAAATGTTGTATATTACTTATGGTGGGTGAACATTTGTATATCTTTTCTCAATCTCAATTAACTAATGACCGATGACCAATGACCAATGACGAATTACTGCCCTGCGGCATCCCCCGCAACGAACATAAAATTTGTTGGGAACGGAACTGCTACCTTTCCGGCGAAGGGTGCCCGGTTCACCAAGGACCCAAGAAGCATATCATCCGGCGCCTGCCGGACTATATTTACGATACGGTGTTAATTGACGGTGCGCGGATTAATATCGGCGCCGCCGGTATGCGACACGGTTCTTAGAAAAAACGGCTATAGGCAGTGGGCTATAGGCTGTGGGTTTTTATTTGGATGCAGGCGGGTTTGAAACCCGAACCCACAACGGAAATCATTTCTTAAGTATGATTATTAATCTTTTGAACAATAAATAGGAGATTTTATGACCCAAGAATTGATAGAAATTCCCAAATTCCCCCTGAATGAAAGCGATTCGACGCTCGATTTGGATGAGATTGCCGCTAAAGTTGAACGGCTTTCAATGCAGGTCGATTCCTACCGGGAAACTATTATCCGGCACATCAAGGCGCGCTGTGAATTATTGGGAAAGAGTCTCGTTAGGGGAATTGCGGAGAAAGATATTCCTGGATTGCTGGAAATCAAGGAAGAACTTGACGAGGAATATCGACATCGATTCAGACTGCACTCGGAAATGCCGGTTCAAATGAAAGCCGATTCTTTTTGCGCGGCGCGGTATTTATCCGGGCGGGGATGATGATTGGTTATCGGTTGACGGTTGACGGTTGACGGTTATCGGTTGACGGTTGACGGTTATCGGTTGACGGTTGTCAGTTCTATCGATGCTGGCTGGTTTTACTTAACAACAGTATTGCGACATATCAAATATCTAATATCAAATATCTAATATCAAGGAGTAAAAATGTCGAGTCAATTCGTAATAGACAATGAAGGCG
>JABMRZ010000459.1 GCA_013202315.1 Candidatus Tariuqbacter arcticus
AGGACCAACTTAGAATGAAAATAGGATATTAATTCCCGCATGCTTTTAGCGGGAATTAATATCCTATTTTCATTCTAAGTTGTGCAGGTAACCGGCATGAGGGTTTCTCTTGAAATAGGCGCTTATTGCGCTGATGTCAGTTCACGGTTTTCGGTTAATATATTTTAAAAGTAAAATATCCTTGATTTATTTGCTATTTTAGTAATGATTATTTATATTTATAGTTTAAAATAATTCTGTATAAAAAACTTGGTTTATAGAGAGGTATACCGATGCAGGGGGCGCGGCGTAAAATAACGAAAAAAGAATTAAAAGAAGACAAATTAGTAACATATTATTATAAAACCCGGACTTTTCTCGACAAGCATGGTAAAGCGGTCATTTATTATATTGCGGGTTTTGTGGCGCTCATTATCATCGTCGGTTTGGTGATTAACAGTAAAATTCAAGCCAATAAAGCTGCCGGCTATCAACTTTACCAGTCTCAAGTTTTGATTGACCGTTCGGAATATCAAGAAGCTGTGAACAGCCTGAATTTATTAATCGACACTTATCCCGGCACCAGAAATTCAACATCGGCGCTGGTTACGCTGGCTAGAACCTATTATCAAATGGCTGAATATGATTCCACCATCCAAATTGCCGATAGATATATAGTCAAATACAGAGGCAAAAGTTCGATATTAACTTGCACAGC
The DNA here is from genome assembly GCA_013202315.1 of Candidatus Tariuqbacter arcticus. GTDB lineage: Bacteria > Electryoneota > Tariuqbacteria > Tariuqbacterales > Tariuqbacteraceae > Tariuqbacter > Tariuqbacter arcticus. Next base: position 698 of record JABMRZ010000459.1, read on the forward strand.
TTTAGCTTTGAAGGCGGCAGCACTGGAGCAAAAGGCTGAATTTAAATCCGCAGCGGAGATGTATGCGCAGGCTGCACATAGTTATCCGGACCTGTACACCGCTCCTATTTATTTGATTGACGCCGGAAGATGCTACAACCTGTCCGGGGAGGATGATAAAGCCATTGAGATATATGAAGAAGTGTTGAAGTATTATTCATATTCAGACGAGCTTGTGAACCGCGCCAATGAACAGCTTGCCCGCGCAGGAGGAGTAGCTGAAGAATTAGCCTTGAAGCTTAGTCTTTTTTAGTTGAACCATCATTGATGGATAGTTCGCGAACCATTCACCACCAAGGAAGAAGATAAGATGATGAAGGCGGGTTAAGAACCCACCCTACATATTTGAATATCGAATATCGAATATCGAACAAGGAATGATGAAGATTAGTGGTGGGTTAAGAACCCACCCTACAGTTTATTTTAAGGATAAAGACTCTATCAGGGAACGACTGATGCGCTTGTCTCACTTTAATGAAATCAACTGCGGGTGAAGCCGATGAAACCTTAATCGGCAGAAAGCCGCAGACTACTCCGGAACGGCGATTTTACAGATTGATTACCTTTAAAATCTGAAGTGTATATGTTTATTGTTCCGGTTTGCGCTGATTTTTGGAAAAGTGGGCTCGGCAAGTCCACTTTTTTAATATTTTGTATTCTGTATTCTTTTTCATTCGTGTATTCATTTTCCTTAAATCGTTTATTTATAGAGTGATTACCGAACATTATGGATTCGCTGCAGGAGACCTTAAAAAGGCAAATTAGTTCTATGCTGAAGGGAACCGACTGTCATCTGATAGAGATTAGGATTTCCAACACCAAGCGTTTCATTATCATTCGTATATTTTTAGATAGAGAGGTCGGTTTCTTTTCCCATCGGGACTGCGTTGAATGGAGTTCCCATATACGGGACGAGATAGATGCGAAGAATTTGGTACCGGGTGATTACAGACTTGAAATTTCTTCCCCTGGTATCGAAAGACCTTTAAGAGAGCGGTGGGAATTCAAGAAGAATTGCGAGAAAAGGCTTATTGCTGAGTATTTAGGCGGCGATAAAACCGCACATAAATTCACCGGGATTTTGACAGAAGTGGGTGATGACGGGATTTCACTCAAATCAAATAAGATAGTTTTACAAATCCCTTGGAACAACTTATTAAAGGCAAAGGTCTTACCGCCTTGGTGAAAGGCGGGGAGGATTATAATTATGAACCAGGCGATTGTCGAAGCGATTCAGTTATTATTAAAGGAAAAGGAAATCGAGAAGGCGGTTTTCGAGGAAATAATTCAAGGCGTTTTCCTTTCCGCTATAAAGAGGAATTACGGCACAAGCGAGAATTTCGATGTTATCTTCAATATGGATAGGGGCGACATTGAAATATATTGTAAGAAGACTATTGTCGAGGACGGTGCTCTGACGGACCCGGTGAACGAAATCGAGCTTGCTGAGGCTCAAAAAGAAGACCCTGATTTTATCGTTGGAGAAGAATATGTAGAAATCATCGATTATGGGAAGTTCGGGCGCCGGACAATCCTCGCTGTCAAACAGAACTTAATGCAGCGCATAAAGGAAATCGAGAAAGAAAACCAATTCAATGAATTCTATGAGCGAATCGGGGAGATCGTAGTTGCGGACATTCACCAGATCAGCGGCCGCGAAATCCGTCTCAACATTGATAAGACCGAAGTCATATTACCGAAGGATGAACAGATATACAACGAACGGTACCGGATGGGACAAAGCATTCGCTGTATTATTAAGGATGTGCGCCGCACTGCAAAAGAGCCGGAGATAATCATTTCACGGTCCGATCCCGGTTTTATCAAGAGGCTTTTTGAATTGGAAGTGCCGGAGATTTACGACGGCATCATTGAAATAAAGACTATCGCCCGGGAGGCTGGCGACAGGACTAAAATCGCTGTGGAATCGAACGACAGCCGCATTGATCCGGTCGGCGCTTGTGTAGGTATGAAGGGTGTCCGCATCCAAGCTATTGTTCGCGAACTCAACAATGAGAAAATCGATATTATCGCCTGGTCGCCGGACCCGGAGCTTTTCATCAGGAGAGCTTTATCCCCGGTTGTACCGACAGAGGTAATTATTGATCATAATGAAAAGAGCGCACAGGTTATCATTCCAGATGAAAACATTGCTTCCGCCGTAGGTAGAAAAGGTCAGAACATCCGACTCGCATCCACTCTCAGTAGATTTAAGCTAAGTCCGATAAAAGAATCGGATTACTATGAGGAAGAAATTGAGATTTCTTCCGTTGAAAATCTGAATTCCTCAATTCGTAAAAAGCTTGAAGCGGCGGACTACCAGTATGTCGATGAAATCCTCGACGCCGGAATGGAAAGATTGATGGAGATACCCGGTATAGGCAAGGTCACCGCCGCCAAGATTATCGAGGTGCTGGAAAGTCTATACGAAGAAGAGAACGAGGAAAATGAGAATTCACACAACGAAAAACATTTCCAAAAAACATTGGAACAAAACCGTAAGAACAGCAATACAAATGTCAATCTCAACGACAAACCGACAAAGATTAGTTAAGGACCAGGCGCAGACTTCTGCATTCTTATAAACGATATTGATTGAAGACATTTTTTTATGGGCGAAATTCAAATCCCCCAAAGGCGCAAGCTGCATCAAGTTGCCACGGAGTTAAACCTTGCGAGCACAACCTTGATGGAATATCTCAATTCCTTAGGGTATGAAACGTCCAAAAAGCATATGAGTGCTGTAACCCCGGAAATGTATGAAGAAATCGTTAGAAAATTCGATCAAAATCGATGGCGTAAATATCAAGAAGATATTGAAGTTAAAAAGGAAGAATCCAAAAAGAGAGAAGCTGAACAACTCCGCAGTCAGGAAATAGACAGAATTTTAAAGGATACGCTTGCGCCGGTTTCGGAAGATGAAGCAACGGTGGGAACTCCAGCCGATAGAGAGGAAATTACCAGATTAGAATTTGAACAGCCTGAAGTTGCTGAAGCCCGGCAAGATATTATTACCAAGGGAGCGAAGGTCAGACCCGGTCGGGAAAGTGCGCCCGCTATGGCGGAAATCCAGCCCGCTGAAGATATAGTCGATAAGAAAGTCGAGGAAGTATCTCATGAAATTACCGCTGCAGAATCGGCTATTACAGGAGACATAGTTTCGGGTACTGTAAAATCGCGCTTCAAAGATGAGATATTGGCAGGGGCGTCCGTTGTTAAAGAATCGGTTAGCGCCGAAGATGATAAGGAGTTAGAAGCAACGGACGGAGTGAAAGCTAAAGACGAACACGAATTAGTTTCCGTAGATGATGTTGTGGCAGAAGCGTTGAAGCTTGCCCGAAGGAAACCAAAAGTCACTATAACTCAGCGTGAAAAGGCTGCAGAGCAATCAGATAAACCCGAACCGACCGAGAAAGGAAGAAAGAAGAAGCCTCGCCGCAGAAAGAAACCCCGCCGTCCCGAAGCTCCTTCTCCCGCTGCTGTAGGACTGGAAATGGAGCAGCGCGCTAAAATCAGTAAAAGGAAGAAGAAAGCAGTTGAACCTGAACAACCGGTTGCCAAGAGGAAAAGGCGCAGAGCGAAGAGAAAGAGAATCGACGACAAGGAAGTCAGCGCTTCAATTAAACAAACATTAGCTCAAATCGAAGAAAAAGGTAAAGGCAGAAAAAAGAAGCGGAAAACCGTTGAAGAAGAGATTGCCCAAGAAGATGCAAATGCTTTGAAAGTCACCGAATATGTATCCGCACAGGAATTAGCCAATTTGATGGATATTAGTGTCAACGATGTGATTAAGAAAGCGATGGAAATGGGATTGCTCATTTCTATCAATCAACGGCTTGACCATGATACTATTACCCTTTTGACTGATGATTTGGGATTTATGGTGAATTTCGTTTCAACCCTTGAAGAGGAGATTGAGATGGATGAGGAGGATGTCGGGAATCTCGAATACAAATTACGCGCTCCGGTTGTTACGGTGATGGGGCATGTCGACCATGGGAAGACTTCTCTTTTAGATTATATCCGGCGGTCAAACATCATAGCAGGTGAATCCGGGGGAATCACTCAGCATATCGGCGCATATAAACTTGAATATGATGGGAAGCATATCACTTTTCTCGATACTCCGGGTCATGAGGCGTTCACCGCTATGCGGGCTCGAGGTGCACAGGTCACCGATATCGTCGTATTAGTCATCGCCGCCGATGATCAAGTGATGCCGCAGACCGTAGAGGCTATCAACCATGCCCGCGCCGCCGGAGTTCAAATCATAGTCGCTATAAATAAAATCGACAAGTCGAACGCTCAGCCGGAGAAAGTCAAACAACAGTTAGCGGATCAAGGGATTCTAATAGAGGAATGGGGTGGGAAGTATCAGTGCACTGAAATTTCCGCAAAATACGGGCAGAATGTGGATAAATTGATGGAAGAAATCATTCTGTTGGCGGACCTGCTCGAATTGAAAGCTCCCATTGACTGTCGTTCAAGCGGGGTGGTCATCGATTCAAGACTTGACAAGGGACGCGGAGCTATTTCCACCGTATTGATTCAACAAGGAATTCTTAAAATAGGCGATAATTTCGTCGCTGGTCAATTCGCGGGGAAAGTGAGGGCGTTGTTGGATGAGAGGGGGAATAAACTTGAATCAGCCAGTCCCGCCGAGCCGGTTCAAATTCTCGGTTTTGAAGGAACCCCTCAAGCGGGGGATAAATTCGTTGTAACTTCCACAGAGAAGGAAGCGAAAACTACCGGCCTGCGCCGTCAACAGCTACAGCGTGAACAGAGCTTCAGGCAGATCAGAATGGTGACCCTCGATCAAATCTCAGACCGCATCAAATTCGGTGAAATAGAAGAATTACCGTTAGTTATCAAGGGCGATGTTCACGGCTCAATTGAAGCTATCGCCGATTCATTGATGAAGCTGGAAACTAACGAAGTTAAGGTTAATATAATACACAAAGGGGTGGGGGCGGTTACTGAGGGTGATGTACTGCTCGCCGCCGCTTCAAATGCGATAATCATCGGATTTCATATTCATGCCAACAAAAAGGCTAGGGAATTGGCTAAGCGTGAGCAGGTGGAAATCAAATCCTATCGCATCATATACGATGTAGTTGACGATATCAAAAAAGCTCTTGAAGGGATGCTTAAGCCGGAAATAAGCGACGAAATCGTTGGCGAAATTGAAGTCAGGAATCTCTTTAAAATCTCCGCTGTAGGAGTTATTGCCGGCTGCTACATTCTGGATGGAAAGATTGAGCGCGCTTCGAAAGTCAAAGTTTTTCGGGAGGGGGTGGAGATATTTCATGGTGAAATTGATAGTCTCAAACGATTCAAGGAAGATGTTCGTGAGGTTGTATCCGGTTTCGAGTGTGGGTTGAAGATAAAGAATTTTAATGACTTGAAAGTAAATGATATTATACAAGCATATAAGGTAGTGGAAACTAAACGGGCTCTTTTAGTCTAAGGATGTATGGTGCTTGTCGCCGCATATACGGTTAGAATTATAATCTTTGACAGTCATTCGCTTAAATCCAAGCGCAGTGTGATTAAGTCAATTAAAGAGCGTCTCAGGAATAAATTCAATGTTTCCGTTGCGGAGGTGGAATATCACGATAAGCATAATTATGCGGAAATTGGGATTGCGGCAATCAGCACTAAAAACAGGCATTTGGATGAAGTGTTCGGAAAGATAATGACATTCCTGGAATCCGATTTAAGATTTGAAGTTGTTGAAGCGCAGAGGGTTATATAGGCGCTTACTGCACCGACATCGACAAAAAATTGTCGATATCACCATTTTTTCAGAA
>JABMRZ010000460.1 GCA_013202315.1 Candidatus Tariuqbacter arcticus
GGCCGATGCCAAGCGAAAAAATATAGTATGGATTCCCGCTGAAAGCATGCGGGAATGCCAGTTAGTGGGCTTTGGTCAAACTGGATTGACAAGTCACTAACCCCTAAACCCTAACCCCTAAACACTATTTTCAAGGTAAATGTAATATTAACAATTTACTGACTTGAGTGCATAACCAATATTATTATATATGCCTAAGCGTATTGGTGGTGAATGATTTAAAGGTTAACCTAAAGGAATCAGGGAGATGCCGGGAATAATCGCAGTGATAGGCAAGCGGCGGAATGATGTAAGCTGTAAAGCTGTCGCAGATGATATCACCGATCGGGTTTATGAATCGCAGAGTTTCCGGAGGACCTCGGCGGATTATACCAGCGAAGCGTCGATCAGGATTCTCCATCGAAAAAAAGATGATTACGGATTGTCCGATTCCGAGCGATTCATAATCGCTTGGTGTGGGCGTCCGATGTATAAAGGAAGACTCCTCACTGAAGATACCGCCGATGAAATGTTGAAATCGGGTGAGGATGCGGCGGATTCAATTCGCGGGTTGACCGGGCATTACCAATTATTGATATATTACAAGGCAAGAGGGGAATGTTTCGCCGCCGCCGATAAAATCAGCACCCATCCGTTATATTACACTGAAACGCCGGACTTCACCGTCATCACCCCCGAAGTTCTGAGCTTGAAAGCGTTGAAGCGCTGTGGTTGGCAGCCCACAATCGGAACCGGGGCGGTGTTCCAGTTCATCGCCAGCGGATTTTTATGGGGGGATACGACATTCTGGGAAGAAGTGAAAAGATTAGCGCCGGGGCATTTTATCAAATGCGGCGAGAATGCGGTCGAGCTTCATTCATATTGGGAAATGACTTTCAAACCTGAACGGGGCAACAGGCGCTTCTTCATAAATGAACTTTCAGAGGCGATCGACGCTGATTTGGAGTCTATTCCCGCTGGAAAAGCGATATTGACCCTCAGCGGGGGATATGATTCGCGGGGTTTGCTGGGTTTGATGAAAGTTCGCGGGGTGGAATTCGATGCGGTTAGCTACGCCTTCGGGTTCGATTTCACCACCGACAGCGACGCCGGGGTGGGTAAGTATTTTGCGGATAAATTGAGAGTTCGGCACCGGTTTTATAAAGGCGAATTCGGTGAACCTTCAGTCGTAATCGATAACATTCGGAAAGCGGTCGTGGCTACGGGGGGAGAAACCGATGTCGTCGCTTCCCAAGAAGCGCTGCTGGGAGCGGATTTCTATCGACTCCTCGCCGAAGAATATGATTATTTGGTCCGGGGTGATGAAATCTGGGGCTGGAGCGACCATATCGTCAACCGGGATATGGCTTTCTGGGAATGTTCATTGTTGAGTTTGAACGAGTTCCCTCAGCCGGCGAAATATTTGAAGCCTGACTCGTATCAGCGGGCGCTGGAATTCGCCGGCGAGCAGAGGAAATCGCTGGCTGAAGAATACAACCAGCCGGGGGCTAATTTAGATGACTTCAAAGACTTCGTATATTGGCGGCACCGGGAGCCGAGGCTGCTGCAGAATATCGCATATTTCAGGCGCTGCTACATCACCCACATTGCGCCTTTCCTCTTCGACCGGACTCTATCGGTGATTAATCGGGCGCCGAGCAAGTTTCGGGTGAACAAGAATCTCTATCTCGATTTAATGAGGAGCAGATTCCCGGAACTGTTCTTAGATGGGAACCTGCCTAATCCTTATGGACCTAAAGTGGATAAGTTTCAGTTGTTGTATCAATATGAAGCAATCCGGGATTTTATCGCGGACTGTCTGATAGTAAATCCGCCCCTGCATATTTCAGACATCTTCGACCCCGTCAGATTCGAACCTTGGGTTCGACAAACTTTGAATGTTAAACCGAAAACATCAGCTTCGGGCAGTAATATAAAGCCGAATCCTGTCCGACAATTCGCCGGAAAAGCCCTAAATCGAACTAAATTCCTCCGTTCGAGGGTTAAATGGGCGATGGTGCGGAATGGAAAGCGTGAAACTCCCGCCTGGCCCAATGATCACAGCCACCTTTTCAGACTGGGAATTTTAGCGCTGGCGCTGAGGGAGTATGAGGATTATTGAATACTGAATACTGAATACTGAATACTGA
>JABMRZ010000461.1 GCA_013202315.1 Candidatus Tariuqbacter arcticus
AACGGTATCACCATATGCGGGTTCAAGCAGTGCGAAGGGTTCAGGCTCATTATAAACATCTATGCTGAAGGACCATCCCCCTAATCCGGCGTCCGACCAGGTTTCCAGCCCGAAGCTGTCCACCGCCCGCACCCGCCAATAGACCGTAACATCGTCGGGAAGCTCATCGAACATCGCGGTAATGTCGGTAATAGCGTAAGTGGTTAAAGTGGTGGTATAGCTGTCGAAAACGGCGAATGTTGAATCGGACGACCATTCGACTATATATTCAATCGCATCGCCGGGGTCGGGGTCGATAGTTTCAGTCCAACTCACTTCGACAGTGTCTATATGGAATACAGCGCCGCTGTCAGGCGATGATTGGGAGAATGCACCGGGCGCCTCCGGCAAATATGTATGGAACATCAAGGTATCATCCGCCCAGGTTCCGGGAGTATTACTGTCTGTCGCCCGAATGGTCCAATAATAGGTCATGTCATCGCCAAGATTAGCGAGATTGAAGTTGATTTCGGGGATGCTGTCAGCTTCTATCCAGGCGTCGCTCAAATCGGGTTCAGTCCCCAGCCAGACATCGTAATAGGTTGTGTCGTAGGGGTCGGGGTCGATGCTTTCCTCCCATTCCAAAAGCGCTTCCAAAAGCCAAGTGGTATCGCCGCTGGCAGGGGCAGTTAATCCGAAATTGCTCGGAGGATTGAATACATCGATGGTGAACGACCAGCCCGCCTCCCCGGCTGTGGACCAAGTCACATTGCCGAACATATCGAAAGCTCTGACCCGCCAGTAAACCGTTATATCGTCGGGAAGTTCATCAAACAGAGAAAGCACATCGGTTATCATATACGATGTATTGGCGGTAGTATCGCTTAAATATTCGGCGAAGGCAGGATCGATACCCCAGTCTATCCTATAAAGGAGGATATCATTAGGATCGGGATCGGTCGAAGCCTGCCAGGTAACCTGGACTGTATCGCTGTGCTGAAGACTGCCATCGGAAGGCGTGGATAAGTTGAATGCCGTCGGAGCTTGAGGGAAATAGGTTTCAAACATCAAGGTATCATCCGCCCAGGTGCCGGGAGAATTGGCGTCCGTTGCCCGAACAGTCCAGTAGTAAGTCATATCGTCCGTCAAGTCGATTAGGTCGAGGAAGGTGTCGGGAATGCTGTCCGCCGCCTGCCACATTGTGGATAAATCTTCAAGCGTATCCAGCCAGACATCGTAATGGACGATTATCAAAGGATTGGGATGTAATGACTCCTCCCAGACCAGGGTGGTATCCAGCGTCCAGACGGTTGAACCGCTGACCGGCGCTAACAGACCGAAATCGGAAGGCGGCGGATACAATATCACATCCGGCAAAGTAGTGTCTTCCCAAATCCCTTGACCGTTGTTGTGAATAGTCCCATAACCTGCGTACAGATAAGAGATATTGTAAGTCCCAGCGTTCAGGGTGATTTCGTAATCGCCGAGGGCGTCGGTGTAAGCGGTATCGGTTACCGCTCCGCCGGAAACGGCTGCGAAGCGCACCATTATATTTTCATGGCTGGTCTGATCGCCTAATTGGCAGCTGCCGTCAACTACGAACTCCGGAATTTGAATGGTGATGCTTCCATCGGTAGTTTCCGGGGTGTAATCGTCATAGACGAAGCTTGCAAAGTGTAAATCCGTTTCCCCGAAGGAGGTAATCGGCACATCGAAGGTGTAATAGACCAGCGCTCCTTCGCCGTGAATATTTGGCCCCGCGAAGCCTACGCATCCGCCCTGAAGTTGACCGGGAGCGCCGATATTGTTCAAATCCATCCAGTTGGAAGGGGTAATCGTTCCGGTCAAATCGTAATCGACCGCCAAAGCCTTGTCGGCATCATAGACAACATTCATCGTATATGACAGATAGGCGTAGTAATTAGAATCGATGTTGCTGGTCATCAGCGGTATGACGATGGAATTCCCGGCGGTTACCGTTGTATCCGGGAACCACACCACCGGCGGAATCAAACTATGGTCGAGGTAGTAAGCTCCCATATCGGCTATCGAACCGTCCGGATCAGGAGGACTTACAGGATCCCCGGCGTCAATGCAGGGGGAACCGGGAGTCAGTTCATAGGGATTATCACCCGTCCCGGCGAACATGGGATCGAGGAAGATGTTGTAGTATTGATCGCAGGGGTCGCCGTTGTTGTTGACGGTGGTTATGGTGCCAAGCCCTGGTGGTGGATTTCCGGTGAAATCGCCATTTTCATTGTTGTAGAAATCGGAATATTTAATTGAAGGATTAGGTGTTGCTAAATAAATACCTCCACCGTTACCGATACTACCTTCTACGATAGTATTATCAATAATAGGAGCAGAAGTATTATCGCAACGAATCCCACTGCCATAACCACTCGCTGAATTTCCGCTTATAGTACAGTTAGTAATTGATGGACTTGAATTAGTGATACAATTTATTCCACCACCATCAGCAGCAGAATTATCGCTGAAGGCGCAGTAGCTTATTGTCGGGTTTGAATTAGTGCAAGAGATGCCACCGCCACCATAACTGGTTGAATTTCCGCTTATAATACAGTCTGAAATAGTTGGACTTGATGAATCACAGCAGATTCCTCCACCAAAGCTGCCAGTCAAATACGCGTTTATAATCGAGAATCCACTTAATACTGAATTTGAATCTTCACCATTATGGAAATAAAATCCCCTCCCACTCTCTTCACAATCAATCACACAATTCTCCGCCCCATTCTCAGATATCACCACAATAGCTTTGCCGAGGAAGTCGATATTCTTATTCCCCACCCCCGTATAAACTCCATCCGCTACCAAAACCGAATCGCCGTCATTAGCCGCGTCTATGCCTGCCTGGATGGTAGGATAATCGCCGGGGATATGAATGGTAACCGTCCACTGCGCCATCCCGCTCGCTTGATTGGAATAATCCGATTCCAGACCGTTATGCCCCAATGCGGTGACCCGGTAGTAATAGGTAACGGAGGATAGAATATCATCATCGATGTAGGTCATAGTCGGATAATCCACTGAAGCCAACAGGGTGGTCGGATTTTCAGTGGTGGAACGGTAAATATTGAATGAATCGATGTCATAATCGGTCCATTCCCAATTCAGTTCAATCGTCTGCTCGACCGCTTCGGCTGTCAGGTTGTAAGGCGCGGGCGGTATATCCTGATGATAGTAGTAGGCGCCCATATCGGCGATGGTGCCGTCGGGGTCGGGATCGAATGCCGGGTCACCCGCATCTATGCAGGGTGAACCCTCAGTCAAATTGTAATCCCCTCCACCTACAAACTGCGGGTCAAGGAAGATGTTGTAAAACGCATCGCAGGAATCGCCGTTGAAATTGGTGGTGGTGATTGTGCCGAGGTTGGGGGGAACAGCGCCTCCAAAATCACCTCCTTCATTATCAAAAAAGTCATTATGAATTATATTTGCATTAGATGGTTCACCTTCAAAAAATATTCCACAACTATCCACATTGAAAGCAATAACAGTATTGATGATAGCTGGTTCACATGACCCACCAATACATAATCCACCTCCCAAAGTACCTGTATTCTCGCTAACAGTACAATTCTTTATTGTAGGATGTGAAAGATCATAAATAAATATACCACCACCTTTTTCTGTGGCTGTATTATTGAAAATATTGCATCCAGTAATGTATGGACTCGATGATTCATTAATTATTAAAGCACCACCATGATGCGATCCTGCAGTATTATCATGCATAATACAATTCGTGACAGAGCCATTAGACATATAGAATGCTATCGCACCGCCAGATGTTCCGGCAGAATTATTGTTGAAAACGCAATTTTCTATAAAAGCCTCTGAATACATACAATAGATGCCTGCTCCATGTGAACCAGAGTTTTCAACAATTAAACAATTAGTAATAGTTGGATCAGCATCCTCACATAATATTCCACTTGAATTACTCCCCGTCACCAAACAATACTCCAACCTGCTGTCATCGCTCGCCGTCTCATTAAAGTCAATCCCGCCCCAGTTTTCCCCCGCGCTGAAGGGAGTGAACTTAATGCTGTCCGATTCCGTGCCGACTGCGTTAAGTAAGCCGTTGACATCGAATTCGGTATTGTCCGTGAACAGTAAAGTCGCCCCGGGCTGAATATAAGTTTCCAACCCTTCGGAAATCCAAATGTCGCTGATGACGGTGTAGGTGGTATCCTGCAATACCAAACCTCCGATTTCGCCGGACAATTCCAGACCGGTAACCATCCGGTAGAGGGTGATTTCATCCAGAGTCTGGGTCGAATACAGTTCCCGCCCTTCCATGGTTTCGGTCTGGTATTCATCGTGAGTGTAGGATACATCATAAGTCCCGGCGGGGATGTTTATGGTGTATGAACCGTCTTCCGCCGTTTCAGTTGAACCGCTGACCGCCCCGCCGGAAACCGCATCAAAAGACACTGTGGTGCCGGAATGGTCGGTCTGATTTGCCAAATAGCAATAGCCGTCTATGGTAACTTCAGGAACTTCGACTATTATCTGCCCGTTGACCATAATCGCTTCATCATCGCCGAAGACGCAGTGTTCGAAGGTCAAATCGGTCTGACCATAAGCGGTAATGGGCACCTCGAAAGTAAATATGACCAAATCCCCTTCACCTTGAACCGGAGGGGAAAAGAACTGATAGGCGCCGCCGGTAATTTGACCCGGGGTGAGGGTGAAGTCTACTGTCCAGTTGGAAGGAGTGATAGTATTGTCAATCGTGTAAGCGGTCGCTTCCGCCACTGTCTCATCAAAGTTAATCTCCATATTGTAAGCCAAGTAGTTATTGGCGGGATTGACATATTGAGCGTAAACTGGGATTTCCACCGATGTTCCGGCGGTCACAGCAATATCAGGCAGGGATACTACCGGCAATTGCGCGTTCTGGTCGAAGGGGTAAGCGCCCATATCGGCGGTGGTGCCGTCCGGATCAGGAGGACTGGCGGGGTCGCCAGCGTCGATGCAGGGCGAGCTCCATTGCAGTTCGTATTGGCTTTGGTCTAAAATAGGACCTACAAAGACCGGGTCGAGGTAGATGTTGAAGAAAGCATCACAGGAGTCGCCGTTGGCGTTGACGGTGGTGATGGTTCCCAGTCCGGCGGGAGGACTACCAGAGAAATTACCGCCTTCATTGTTATGAAAATCACTATAGGAGATTGAAGCATCCGGCGAATCATAGAAATAAATCCCATCGGTTTGGACGCCCCCTTCCACGATGGTGTTCACAATGGTCGGGCTGGAACTGTAGCAGGCGATTCCCCCGCCGTCATCGGCATAATTCCCGCTGATGGTACAGCTTGCGATGGTCGGACTGCTCGAATCGGTGCAGTGAATACCGCCGCCATAACCGACAGCCGAATTTTCGTCCAAAACACAATATTGAATAGTCGGGCTGGAACCCTCGCAATAAATACCAGCTCCATGCTCAGCGGAACCATTCATAATTGTGAAACCAGCTAAAACCGCCTCCGCTGTCTCGCCCGATTGGAATATGAACCCTCTCCCGTCATTCTCACAATCAATCACGCAATTTTCCGCACCATTCTCCGACATTACCACAATCGCTTTTCCGAAGAAGTCGATATTCTTATTCCCAACTCCTGTATAAGTCCCATCCGCCACCAAAATCGAATCGCCGTCATTCGCCGCATCTATCGCCGCCTGAATCGTAGGATAATCGCCGGGGACATATATCACTACATTGAAAACGGCGGTTGCGTTGACTTCATTGGAATAGCCGCTGACCAGACCATTTTCACCCACCGCATCCAGGCGGTAGTAGTAAGTCATCCCCGAAATAATATCGTCATCGATGTATGACAGCGCCGGATAATCGACCGTGGTCAAAACCGTAGTCGGATTGGGGTCGGTGCCCCGGTAGATATTGAAATAATCAAGGTCGTAGGTGTAATCATATTCCCAGGCGAGCTCGATGGTGTTTTCCACCGCTTGCGCGGTCAAATTATCCGGCGCGGGCGGAGGGTCTTGATGGTGGTAAAATGTTCCGATATCCGCAATCGTCCCGTCCGGATCGTTAGCGCTCGCCGGATCGCCCGCATCGATGCAGGGTGAATCTTCGGTCAATTCGTATGGAGATTGATCCAACGGCCCCGCAAAAAGCGGGTCCATACTGATATTGAAGTATATATCGCAAGGGTCGCCGTTGAAATTGGTCGATGTCAACTGCCCCATACCCGCAGGGACGCTGCCGGTGTAATTCCCGGCGGTATTGCCATACACATCGCAATATGTAACCGCCGCATTATGCGGAGCGGTGAAGTTTATCCCCTGACGCGTGTTGCCGTTGACGATGGTGTTTGATATTGACGGTGCCGAATTCGATTGAACCTGAATCCCGCTGCCGAATGTGGTCGCCGAATTGCCGTATATGGTGCAGTGTTTGATGTCGGGATTCGAGCTTTCGTAGCACAATATCCCCCCGCCGGAACCGCCTAAAGCCGAATTCCCCTCTATCACGCAGTAATCTATCAACGGGCTGGAGCCGTCCGCGCACACTATACCCCCGCCGGAAGCCGCCGAGGTGTTTCCGCTGATTTCGCAGTTTGCGATTGTGGGGCTGGCGGATGTCAGGTGTAATCCGCTCGCCTCACTGCCGGTTATACTGCAATATTCGAGGATGCTGTTGTCATCGGCGGAATCGAGGAATTTTATCCCTTCCCAGGGGGAATCCACTTCGTTCGGATGGAAAGTAATCCCGTTATCTTCCGTCCCCGATGCAATCAAATACCCTTCGATGGTGAAGCTGAAAGCTCCGTCGAAGAGCAGGGTTACCCCGGGTTCGATGGTCAACTGCGCGCCGTCTTCCACCCGGATGTCGCCGTTGACGATATAAGTGCTGTCTTCCATCAAGATACCCGCCAGCGTCCCGGAGAGATAATTCCCTGTAACTATCGGCTGAAGAGTAATTTCGGGCAGAGTGGTATTATCGAGTAAGGCTTGATCGAGCATTTCCTGGTCGCCGAAGCCCTCGTGAGTGAAATATACATTATAAGTACCGACCACCAATTCCTTCTGGTAATATCCAGCGGCGTCGGTATATGCGGTATCGGTCTGGGCGTTGGGCGAAACCGCTTCGTACACCACCATAGTGCCGGAATGGTCGGAGTAACCCTGCAGATAGCAGTAGCCGTCCGCCATCACATTGGGATTGGAAATGGTGATGGAACCGTTGACCATAGTCGGATATATCGCTCCCATAAAGCCGCCGTATTCGAAGCTTTGGAAAGCCAATTCTGTAGTACCTATGGCGTCTTCGGGAATATCGAAGCGGAAGTAGACCAGCGGCCCTTCACCGGCTAAAGCGCTCACGAAGGTCAGGTCGCCGGAATTCCCATAAATATTCCCCGGGGTGAAGACATAATTATGGAGCGTCCAGGACGCCGGGGTGATGGTTCCGCTGTGATCGAATGTGTCATAAACCGCCGCCACCAGGTTGTCATAATCGATAGAAAATTCGTAGGTGAATACGAAACTCATTGGGTCGACATCCGTGGTAATAACCGGCAGCCAGACTGAAGCGCCCCTTTCAACCGAGGTGTCGGGAAGGGAAACCTCTATTTGAGCTTCAGCCGAAACCGCAAAAATTAAAAACAGCCCCATCGCCAATGCGGCGAGGGCTTTTTTGCTATTGTTTGTCTTGAACATGTTGTCCCTATCGAAATTTATATTAGAGTCTTCCTTATTTTCTTTGAAAATAGGCTATAGGCTGTGGGCTTTAGGCGCTTACTGCACCGACATCGACAA
>JABMRZ010000462.1 GCA_013202315.1 Candidatus Tariuqbacter arcticus
GTCATTTACGAAATCAATCGACTTTTGCAAGAGGTTCTAATTATTAATTTAGTTTTAATTTTTAGAATAAATGAATATTTTCGATGAGCGTTTTAGTCCTTATACACTATTCCCTATAAGGTCAATTGACGAATTTTTCCTTCACAATCGTTTATTATAAAAGCTTCATATTTCAAAGATCGATGCCGTTAGTATAATGAAATACAGCCTTTAACCAGAAGGGACAGTGGTAAGCGGATGATTAATATTAAAAAGAGGAACAATACCAATTTAGCTTTCAAAATTATATTATTAAACCGGACAATAAAATTTAATGGAAGAAAACAGCCACATAAAAGATTTTAGAATAGAAACGTTAGAAGATGGTTTCTGGATTATCGAACTTGTGATTAGGTCGGAATTAAGCGACGATCTGTCTTTGATAAAAATCCTGCACGACGCGAAGAGACTGATATCCGAGAGATATGGGATTACATCGGAATTGTTGAGATACAAGAATTTGAAAAAAGTGGGTTTGGATTCAGAATATACCAAGGTTTCACTAATTATAGAAAACCTTGCCATCCCCAGCGGGAAATCTAATATAAGATTGAAAAAAGCACGCTCAAATGCGGGGATCGATTACGATGATATGATATTATATGTGGATCTGTTTCTTGAAAACCAGGCGGGAGAAAAAACGACCACCCAGGATATTTTGGATCTGCTTAAAACTAATGGGATTCAGTTAAACTTGGTAAATATGGAGCTTTTAAAAAATTCGATAGTAAGTCTTCATAAAATGAATATGCCTATCAAGGATGTTTTATTGATACAGGGACAGTTCCCCGATGACAGCTACAATGCCGAAATCAACTATTTCTGCGGTTTGAAGAAAGTCGATGAAGCCAACTTTATCGGCAAAGAGAGAATCCAGAAAGATCAATTGATATGTGAAAAGAAACCGCCGATTATGGGTGAAAAGCCGGGGTACAATGTCAAAGGAAGCTCCATCCCGCCGCGCGAGGTTAAGGACATACAGATGATAGCGGGCGATAACATCTATATCTCCGAGGACGGCACTAAGGTTTACGCCGCAGAAAAGGGAATTTTGCATGTTCATGTCGAAAAGCCCGCTCAGCCTCATATAGAATCCGTTTTAAAATTTTCCCTTGAACCCATTAAGGTGATAGATGGTTCAAAACCCATTAATGTCATTACTGACAAACCTATCGAAGTGCAGGGAGGTCTGAAACCCGGCAGTAAGATAATTTCTCAGGCAGAGGTTCTCGTATTTGGACATATTAGTTGGAACACATCGATACAGACAACAGGCAGCATACAGATCGAGGGAAATATAATCGGAGCTTTTTTAAGCAGTGATGAAGATATTGAAGCATATAAGGACGTAAGTTCAACTAGATTGGTTGCAGAAGGAAAACTTGTAGTAAAGGGGACCGCAAAGAATTCGGATTTATTCGGTCATGAAGTATTCGTAAACTTGGTTATTGGTTGTAATATAACTGCCGGGGACAAAATTGAGGTGAATTCAGTTCAAGCGGATGAGAAAGGATTCACTGCCAGACTGCAGGCAGGATTGACACACCATTTGGAGGAAATTGTCACAATGAACGAGAAGTTCATCGAGTCGGCGAATACAAGCCTGGACAAATTGGAGAAAGTGTTCGGTGAGAGGATTATTAGGGCAGCCGGCACGACCAACATAACTCAGATGTTAATCATCCATGCGGAGAACTTGAAAAAGATGGGCATTCATATCACCACCCAGGAAAAAAGAGAAACTGTGAAAAGGCTGATAGGCACTATTGGTCCCATACAAGAATTGATTAAGGAAAAGAAAGAATCTATCCATCTGATTGGAAGGAAGAAAGTGAAGGGATTTATTTCCAATCCGAAGATAATTGTAAATTCCGGTGTTGAAAAGGAAGTTCAGGTTGATATAGATGGAGTTTTGGGAAATATCCTCCCCGAAGACGGCAGAATCAGGTTGGAGCTTTCTGATAAGGATCTTATGAAAATGCCGTCATAATAACTCGCATAAGTCGCCGAAGGTTTGAATTCGACTTTTTCAGCCTGTCTGAAAATGTAATTTAGATGCCATTCTGCGTGGCGTCGAGTCTCCGCACTCTACGCTATATTATTAATTTATAGGCA
>JABMRZ010000463.1 GCA_013202315.1 Candidatus Tariuqbacter arcticus
CCCCTAACCCCTAACACCTTTTTAAAAGGTAAATGTAATATTATAAATTTGCTGACCAGACTACATAACCGATTATTTTATAACCATCGGCATATAATCATTTAATCACTTCAACAGAAGCATCTTTCTGGCGGCGGTGAAGCTACCTGCTGTGATATTGCAGAAATAGATACCCGAAGCCAGCCCTTCAGCATCGAAACCGACCGAATAGTACCCCGGTGTCATCGCTTCATCCTTCAGAACCGCAATTTCCCGCCCAAGAATATCATAGATTATCAAACGAACATAGGCCTGTTTCGGCAGTGTGAATCTAATCACAGTTCCGGAATTAAAGGGATTGGGATAAGCGGGCGATAATGAGAAATCGTTCGGAATCGGACTATCATTATCATCATTATCGACGGAAACGACGGGGCCGTTAGTTCCTTCCGGGGTGGGAATAAGAAAGAACCAATCATCAGCGCCGTCAGGGTATCTGCCGAAAGAAGTATCTTGTAACTGCGCTGCAAATGTGAGAGTATCGATGGGAGTAATACCGTTTCTGTCGAAGATACCCACTTGTTCGCCATCGCCGGAGAGTCTGAAAGTGGCGTGCAGTGGTCCTTGTTGAGGTTCATCGTCACACCATATTAGGATGAAGCTTTGTGCGGGGATGGAAGTATCGGGAAATGCCCATTTTGTAGGTGATGAGAGGTTATCGGTCAGGAAGATACCGCCAAGTTCGATTACGTTCTCGCTGGGATTGTAGATTTCCAGCCAATCGTCGTAGTCTCCCGCCGGGTCCGGATTGACATTATCGTTGAGTGCGAGGAATTCGTTGACTACCAGCAGTGACGGATCATCGACCGGGTCGTTGGTCGAACCGGGTGTGGGGGGAAGTCCGCCTGTCCATTCGCCCAAACCGTCTTCAATCCTCGCCCAGACCTGGTCGGCTTCAAGTCCGGGGAAGGAAACCGAATCGGATAATGTTCCTTCAGGGCTTTGGAGACTCAACATACCGGGCTCATTTGCGAGGGCGAAAGTGGAGTGAAATGGACCCTCGCCGGGTTCGCCGTCGAGCCAGAAGATAAGGAAATTATAATCGTCGATAACCGCTTCCGGAGGTAATACCCAGGCTTGAGCGCCATAGTGGAGGGTGAAGCCTTCGAGGTCGATTTCTACGGGTGAAATATTATTAATTTCAATCCAGGGGTCATAATCGCCCGCCTGGTCGGAGATGGTTGTTTGATTATCGCTTTGAATTTCGTTGAGCCGGAAATAAGGTGCGAGGTCGATTTCGGGGGTGAATCCGGGCAGTTCGCCCTGGAGGAAAGTCGTCCTCACAGTGACATTGTCAATTAGATAATCCGTGCCGGCGAGGAATGGCTCCGGTCTTTCCCATCCCACTTTATAAACATCGCGGATAGCGTCTTCATAGACATCGTTGTACGCCGCCATAATCCTTTCCTGCATCTGAGAGACGGTGAAGCCGTCATTGAGAAACCGTTCCATTTTTTTACAGTAGGAATAGCGGAAGAGGGTATCGGTGATAACTTTGTCGATTAAAATATTCCACATATCGAAAGAGGCGGGGCTGTTCTGAGTTCCCCAGTCTATCGGCGCTAAAGGGTCGCAGAAGGTTTCGTTATGATCCCAGGGGATGAAATACCAGCGTTCATTAACCGGATTGAAATAGAAAAAATAGTTATGGAAAGGGAAGTCACCATCTTGTATGGTGATATAAACAGTATATATATCGAGCAATTCGTCTACCGCAAAGCGGCTTCCCATCTCTTGGTGAATCTGTTCATAAGATGAATTGTTCAGCCATTGAATGAAATCGATGATGTCATACCAATCAGACAGTTCATTATTCACCTTAATGTAGTAGATTTGGTATTCCTCGTAAGTGCTAAGTTCGCAGAAATTCGATTCGCATTTGTAGAGATTACCGCCGGTAGAGAGTCCTCTCTGTTGAAGGAAATCGTTATCCACCCGTTCGAGTTCGAGGTAAGCACCGATGAAATCGCCGTTTCTTTCCAAGTGTATCAACCTCGATACCGAGTTTAGGCAATTCAGCGAATCGAAGGTCGCATAGCTTATACGCTCGGAAATCATCGTGGGTTCGTATTGGGAATTGATATTGAACCGCCGCCAGTCATGATGGGTCATACCTTCGGGCAGTCGGAATCTATAGCTTTTTTTGGGAAATCCTCTAACGCAGCTTCCTCGATAGCGGATTTCGGAATCGGGGAAGAATTCCCCTTCCATCAATAGGTCGGCTATGACATATTCGTCCGACCAGATATTCAAGTTCAATTGATGGAGGCAGGAATCGCTGATTTGTATTTCATATCTTGGCAGGGTTGTGAAATTGTGGGGGTTGGGAACGGAGGACAGCGAGTCGGAGGGGCCGGAGACATTTCCCCATAGGTCTTCGGCGGTGATTTTATATTCATATTCAATCCCGGATTCGGTGTCATAGTCGAAATAGCGGGTCAGCGAGTGGATATCCGGCATTAATAATTCCCAGGAACCGCCGGATTCTCGGCGATATACATTATATCCGGCAAGGTCGTTTTCGCTGTTCCACATCCAATAAAGGATGTTCATCTCATAGCCGTCGATAATTTCAAAATCCTGAACCGTTTCCGGGGGGGAGGAATCGGGCGTTATCGCACGAACGGATACGGCGCTCAGGGTCGCCCGGTTACTGGCAGGGCTGGGAAGCATTTCCACATTTATCTGACCGTCATCGCAGTAGACAAGGAAATGGAGCATCAGAGCATATTCGTGGTCGGCGACTTCGAATATATCCAGATCGTCGACCACAGTATCACCTTCTACGCAAGCATATATCGAGCGGATACCGGACCAGTGAAAGGTCTTTTCGCACAGAAAGAGGTTGAGGGCGTAGTTCCCATTGGGGACATCGAAATGGTAGGTGAATTCACCTTCCCGGCGATAGAAATAGAGCGAGTCCATTCCTTGGTCGCCGTCAATGGGGCGGTCGGGTCCAATAACCACTGCATCCAGCGATGTATAGCCGAAACCGCTGGCGGCGGAGTAATTTCGGTCGGCGTGGAAAAAGTCGCCTTGGGGGCTTGTGTAGTCGGATGGATGCCCGCAGTTCACTCCGATGAACGGGGGTTGAGCGTGGGAGAAAGCGCATAAGACTGCAGTAAGCAGGGCGCATAAATAGACAATTCTTAGGTTTATCATTATAGACCTCGTTATTTGAGCAATATAAGTTTCTGCGTCCGGATTAAATCGCCAGCGAAACCGCGGCGAGCATGAAGAACATCACTGTAAATAGTATTTTATTAAACATTTTAATCCCCTGTTATTGTTAAAAAACTGCTTAATATTCATAGGTTACAATATAGAAATAAGGACCTTCCGGCAAAACATTTTCGTCCACAAATTCCGGCTGTGTAACCGATGCAATCGGGGTTATAAGGGAGATGTCGAAGTATGGTTCATCGGAGCGGTATATGTTGTAGGAAACAGCGTCCGGGATTTCAGTCCAGCTCATGATTATATCATTGACATCTATGGTTATGATGAGGTCTTCAATCACAGGAAGCGATTGGTCGAAGTAAAAGGCTCCGATGTCGGCGATGGTGCCGTCC
>JABMRZ010000464.1 GCA_013202315.1 Candidatus Tariuqbacter arcticus
CGAATCTCAGAATTTAGGTACTAATCCCTAAATCCTATTTTCAAGGTAAACACTCATATACCAGCCGGCACAACTAAGTATTATAATAGAATATGGATGCCTTCCGTATGTGCGTGACGGAAATAACAGTCCACTAACCACTAACCCCTAACCCCTAAACCCTGTTTTCAAGGTAAATATATGAACGGAACAGCCTTTCAAATGCCCGAAAGCATCGAAGTGGAAGAATCCTCCTACAGTGATACTTACGGCAAGTTCATCGTTCAACCGTTAGAGCGCGGATTTGGACACACCCTCGGTAATGCGCTGAGGAGGGTGCTGCTGTCAGCATTGCCGGGAGTCGCTATCACTTCCATCAGAATAGACGGTGCACTTCATGAATTCTCTACTATCCCCGGTGTGGTGGAAGATGTGACCGATATTGTGATTAACCTGAAAAAAGTCCGCCTGAAACTGCTCGATAAAAAAAGTGAAAAGGTTCGACTGGAATTCAGAGGAACGAGTGAATTCTGTGCTGGAACTATACAACAGAACAATACCGGCTTTGAAATCCTTAACCCTGATCTGCACATCGCCACTATGGATGAAGAAGCTGATTTTGCCTTGGAAATTACCATCCAGAGAGGTAGAGGATATGTCTCCGCCGATGAAAACAGAAATCCCGACCAGCCCATCGGAACCATCGCCATAGACGCAATATACTGCCCCATCATTAATGTGTGCTATAAGGTCGAAAACACTCGCGTGGGTCAGCGAGTGGATTACGAAAAACTCACCCTGGAAATTACCACCGACGGTTCCATTACTCCCGAAGACGCCCTCACACACGCCGGGAAATTATACAAAGACCATATCCAACTCTTCATCAATTTCGATATTCAGCAGGAAACCGAAGAGGATGAAGAAATCGATGAAGAAGTCCTCCGAATCAGAAAATTGCTGCTAAAGAGCGTTGATGAATTGGAGCTTTCCGTGCGCAGTTCCAATTGCTTGAAAGAAGCGAAAATCCGCACAATCGCCGACTTAGTAAGTAAAGATGAACAAGAAATGCTGAAATTCAAGAATTTCGGACGCAAATCGCTTCAAGAACTCACCCAACTACTGCAGGAAAAAGGACTGGAATGGGGAATGGATGTGGAAAAATACCTAACCCCCCAACGTAAAAAAACCACAAACTGAAATCGACGATTTTGGCATAGGAATATAAAGTGAGACACCGGAATACCACCATACATCTGAATCGCACCAACAGTCACCGCAAAGCGCTGCTCGCAAACCTTGCCGCGGCGCTCTTCGAAAAGAAGCGAATAGTCACTACTTTGGCTAAAGCTAAATTCTGCCGGCCTCGAGCTGAACGATTCATCACCTGCGCGAAAAAAGGTACCCTTTCTGCAAGGAGAAATGTCCTGCGCAGACTGCCTCGAAAAAATATTGTTAAAATCCTCTTCGATGAAATAGGACCGAAATATAAGAATCGAAACGGCGGCTATACCCGTATCGTTAAACTCGGATACCGAAGAGGAGACGCCGCGCCCATGGCGGTGCTCGAATTAGTTGAATACGAAGAAGCTGTCCTCTCCGAAAAAATTAAACGCCAGGAAGCTAAAAAAGACCGCCGCGAAAAGCAAAAAGAAGCGGAAAAGAGGCGATCGGAAACACCGCCCCCCGGCGGCGCTCCTGCATAAAACGGCTTTACATCATTTCTGAATATATATGATTTAGAACGATGAATACACTATGGAATACTTCGTAATATATTATTAATCCGATTCTACATAATGACCCCGGTGGTGAAATCTAACCTCTGGGGTTTTTCCTGTTTAGTTACTTTAATATCGAACTTTAGAATTGTCCATCCGTTAATTTAACCTCAGGTGATAAAATGAGCGAACCTCAAATCGTTCGAGCCCCCCGCGGAAACAAATTGACCTGCAAAAATTGGGCGGCTGAAGCTGCTTTTAGAATGATTCAAAATAACCTGGACCCCGAAGTGGCGGAAAAACCGGATGAATTGATTGTTTATGGAGGACTCGGTAAAGCCGCCAGAAATTGGGATGCCTTCGTTAACATTCTTGAAGCCTTGAAATCCCTCGAAATCGATGAAACCCTTCTCATACAATCGGGTAAGCCGGTTGGGATTTTCAGAACCCATCCCTATTCCCCCAGAGTTCTCATCGCAAACTCCAATTTAGTGCCGAATTGGGCTACCTGGGAACATTTCAGGGAACTGGATAAAAAAGGCTTGATGATGTTCGGTCAAATGACCGCCGGTTCCTGGATTTATATCGGGACCCAGGGGATACTCCAGGGAACATACGAAACCCTCGCTTCCTTGGCTAATGAACACTTCGGAGGGGATTTAACCGGAAAATTGGTGCTGACCGGTGGGCTCGGCGGTATGGGAGGAGCTCAACCGATGGCGGTCACTATGAACAACGGAGTTGCTATCATCGCCGAAGTCGATGAAAATCGCATCTATCGCCGCCTCGATACCAATTACCTCGATGTGTTGGAGACAGACCTCGACAAAGCAATCGCAATGGCGCTGAAAGCGAAAGAAGAGAAGAAACCATTATCCATCGGTTTGCTGGGAAACGCCGCTGACATCTTTCCCGCCTTCCTGGAAAAGGGCATCATCCCAGATGTGGTGACCGACCAGACTTCCGCCCACGATGAATTGAACGGTTATATCCCTCACGGCATCACTTTCGATGAAGCCCTGGACCTGCGCAAAGCCGACCCCGACAAATATATCCGAATGGCTTTTGAATCGATGGTTCGCCACTGCCAGGCTATGGTGGAAATGCAAAAACGAGGGTCAGTCGTTTTCGACTACGGCAATAACCTGCGCGGCCAAGCCGAAAAAGCGGGATATTCGGAAGCTTTCGCCTATCAAGGATTCGTCCCTGCTTACATTAGACCGCTGTTCTGCGAAGGCAGAGGTCCCTTCAGATGGGTGGCGCTCTCCGGCGACCCGGAAGATATCGCCAGGACCGACGATTTAATCTTCGAACTGTTCCCCGATAATCATTCCCTCTGCCGATGGATAAGGATGGCGCGGGAGAAAGTCGTCTTCCAGGGGCTGCCCGCCAGAATATGTTGGCTGGGTTATGGCGAACGGGCGAAATTCGGCGTTGCCATCAACAGACTTGTCGCTTCCGGCGAAATCAAAGCCCCTATTGTCATCGGCCGCGACCACCTCGACTGCGGCTCCGTCGCTTCGCCCCACCGCGAAACCGAAGCTATGAAAGACGGCACCGATGCCGTCGCCGACTGGCCCATCCTGAACGCCCTGCTAAATACAGCTTCCGGCGCTACCTGGGTATCGTTCCATCACGGCGGCGGAGTGGGGATGGGATTGGCGCTGCACGCAGGTCAAGTCATCGTCGCCGACGGGACCCCCGAAATGGAAATACGCCTGCAGAGAGTCCTTACTAACGACCCAGGTATAGGCATCGCCCGCCATGTCGACGCCGGCTATGAAGAAGCCATCCACACCGCTAAAACTAAAGGCGTGAGGATACCGGGGCTGTGATGAAGATATGAAGAGTGAATGGATTGATTTTAAAATTAGAAGGGTATAATTATGGATAAATTGGTAAAAGTAGTCAAACTGTTGCGTGAAAAGGATTATCTTTTAGAGGTAGATTTAACCGCTATTGAAAGGGAAGATGATCCTTGGTCGCCCTATTTCACCACTGAACAAGCTCAACGTTTATACAACGCACGCGCAGCGTTAGTCAAAGGAGACCGCGAAAAGGCGCAAAGATTTGGCAAGCTGTATAGAGTTATCCCTGCAGATAAAGATATGACCATTGTATCCTGATTATTTTAGCGAATAGAGAAAATACAATACGACCAAGCATATCGTAAGACAGACGATTTCTTCGGCTCCGAACCCGACCCCATCTTGAGAGGTTATTACACCCGCCTCGATAAATCCAGACCGGTTCTGGACCTCGGCATCGGGCAAGGGCGCAACGCCTTCTTCCTGGCGAGGAACGGTTATTCTGTCGAAGGAGTCGACCTTTCGGAGGTGGCGATTAGCATCGTAACCGCAGCGGTTGAAAATGAAGCGTTATCCGTTAAAGCCCACCGTTGCGCCTTTGAGGATTTCCGTTCCGAAAACGAACACTTTTCCGGTGTTCTAATCTTGGGGCTGATTCAAATTCTAACTTGGGAATCCATCACCCGGCTTGTGAGCAGGGTCGATAAATGGACGGAACCGGGAAGCCTACTCTTCGCAACCGCCTTCACTACCGATGACCCAATGTATCAAAAATGCCTTCAGGAACATCAAACTATCGGCAGGAATTCCTTCATTGATGAAAACGGCATCGTCTATAATTTCCTTGAACCCGGCGAATTATTGAAGCTGTTCCCTGATTGCGAAGTTATCCACTTCTGGGAAGGGATGGGGCCCTGGCACCGGCACGGCGGCAGCGAACCTGAAAGACACGGCAGAGCCGAAGCTGTATTGCGTAAATAGCTGTATATAAATTGCCTGGATAAAAAAATAAGGCGGCATTTTATGTTAACCTATAAAGCGGCATATAAGAAATCGGATAACATTACTCTTGGTGAAGTCTTGGATTTTCCAGGAACAGTCTCCTATGGAAAAACCTTAGATGAAGCGAGGAAAAACCTTGCTGATGCGCTTGTCGATATGGCTGAGACTAATATTTTACAACATGACCCGCTTCCAATTCCAGATCCTTCTCGATTTGACCCTGAAGCGGATTTGGAAGAACCTATACACTTATTGCTGTCCGCTGGGAATCGCTTGGAAATAAAAACGGTTGAGACCGAGATATGAAACGAAAAAAGCTCCTTGCTTATCTGAATAAACGGGGCTGTGTTTTCGTTCGTGAGGGAAGAAGTCATACAATATACGAGAATCCCGACCAAAAACTTAGAGTTCCCATTCCAAGGCATAACGAAATCCCCGAATCATTTGCGAAAACTATTTGCAAACAGCTCGGTATTACCAACATAGAAGAAAAATAGCATGACCATCATCACCGAATACATCCATTTCAACACCAAAGGCTTCACCGATATCATCGACATCACCCCGGAAGTGAAATCCTTGTTGAACAAACACCGTCTGAAGGACGGCCAAGTAACCGTCTTCGTCGGCGGTTCCACCGGCGGCATCACCACCATCGAATACGAATCTGGCTTGTTAAAAGACCTCCCCGAAGCGCTGGAAAAAATCGCCCCAACCGGCAAAACCTACCATCACGACCGCACCTGGGGAGACGGCAATGGCTACGCCCATGTGCGTTCAGCCCTTGTGGGACCTTCCTTGACCATTCCCTTCGCCGGAGGCAATCTCCTGTTGGGAACTTGGCAGCAGATAGTCTTCCTCGATTTCGACAACCGCCCCCGCTCCAGGGATGTTATAGCCCAATTCATAGGGGAATGATGAGACTGCTCTTGAAGAATATCGGCAGATTAGCCACACCTTTATCTGATGAAGAGCCGTATCGGGTAAAAGTCATCGAAAACGCCGCCGTTCTAATCGAAGATGGCAATTTCACTTATGTCGGCGCGGAAAAAAGCCTCCCATCCGCTCAATTCGACCAAACTCACGACTGCCAAGGCTGTTTAGCCACGCCCGGGCTCATCGACCCTCACACCCATCCCGTCTTCGCCGCCACCCGCGAAAAAGAATTCCACCTGCGCAACACCGGGGTCTCCTATTCCGAAATCGCAGCTTCAGGTGGCGGCATCCGTTCTTCGGTCAGAACCCTGCGCCAAACCCCCAAAGAAATCCTGGTCCAACTGTTGATAAAACGGTTCGATGGCTTCCTTCGCTTGGGAACTACCACCATAGAAGCTAAAAGCGGCTATGGGCTATCCCTTGAAGATGAAATAAAATCGCTCGAAGCTCTGCAGGAATTGCGAAACTATCCTCTGGAAGTTGTCCCCACTTTCCTCGGAGCCCACGAAATACCCGATGAATATCGAAACAAGCGGGAAGCCTATATCGAATTGGTCATTGATAAAATGATTCCCACTGTGGCTGAAAGAAACCTGGCGGAATTCTGCGATATCTTCGTGGAAAAAAATGTATATAACATCGAAGAAGCCCGCCGTATATTGACCGCTGCCAAGAACGCCGGTCTGAAATTACGCCTGCATATCGACCAACTGACTGCCGGAAGAGGCGCCGAATTGGCGGCGGAATTAGGCGCAGTATCCGCTGAACACCTGGATTTCATCAGCGATAAAGGCATCGACCGAATGATTGAAGCGGAAGTTGTGTTCACCCTGCTCCCCGGTGCCGTGTTCTTCCTGGGTCACGACAAATATCCTCCCGCCCGTAAAATCATCGACCGAGGCGGCGTAATCGCTTTAGCCACCGATTTCAATCCAGGCTCGTCTATGACCCGTTCGCTGCCGCTGATGATGACCCTCGCCTGCGTTTTTATGGGGATGAACGCCGATGAAGTCCTCGCCGCCGTCACTATAAACGCCGCTAAATCCTTGAACCGTGATGACAAGCTCGGTTCGATAGAACCCGGCAAACAAGCCGACCTCGTCCTTTGGGACGCCCCCAGCCACCACTATATCCCCTACCATTATGGCGAAAATATGGCGTTAAAAGTGTTTAAAAAGGGAAAGTTGATAGATGAAATGTAGAATGGAAAATGGAAAATGGAAAATTTAGAATGGAAAATTTAGAATTTTAAATGGGGTTAATTTTATGCGTGGAGATGATATAGCCGACCGGCTGGTGGATTTTGCCGTGCGAATATTCAAGCTTTGCGCACGACTGGACAAACCGGATACCGTCAAATATATTCGCCATCAACTCTTTCGCTCCGCGACTTCTGTCGGAGCCAATTACGAGGAAGCGCGCGGCGCTGAAAGCAAAGCAGATTTTATTCACAAAATGGGGGTCGCTTATAAAGAAATGCGGGAAACTATTTATTGGCTCAAATTTATCCGGCGCTCAGAATTAATTCCTGAAACAAAGCTAAATGATTTGAATAATGAAGCTGAGGAAATCAACGCTATCCTGATAAAATCACTCAAAACCGCCCGCAGTAGAAAGTAATTCTACATTTTTCATTTTTCATTCTACATTTTTCATTTTATTATGATTAAAATCGGCACCTCCGGCTATTCCTTCAAAGATTGGGTGGGGAATTTCTACCCTCAGGGCATAAAACCCGGTAAAATGCTCGACTTCTATAAAGACCATTTCAAAGCGGTCGAAATCAATTCCACCTATTACCGCATCCCCCACCCCAAGGTCTTCGACAATATTGTGGACAAAGTCCCCGATGATTTCGAGTTCATCGTCAAAGTCCACCAAACCGTCACTCACGGCAGGCGTGAGACCTCCTCTATGAAGGAACTCTTCCTCGGCGTGGATGCCCTCATACGGAGGGGCAAATTGAGAGGCTTCCTGGCGCAATTCCCATATTCCTTCAAATACAATGCAAAAAATCTGAATCACCTCGTCGCTGCCCGAAGCGAATGCAGAGGATTCCACCTGTTCGTGGAATTCAGGCACAATTCCTGGCTGAAAGATGAAGTCTATGACGCCCTGAACGAAAATAATATTGGCTATGTCGATGTGGATGAACCGCCATTAGTGGATTTAATACCGCCGCAGGTTTTAGTGACCAACGGTATCGGTTATATCCGCTTCCACGGACGCAACCGCCGCACCTGGTGGGATTCCGAAGAAGGCGACCGATACGACTATGAATATTCCCCGGACGAATTGAAAGAATGGCTGCCGTTCATTCAGCAAATCGATTCTAAATCATCAGAAACCTTCATATTCTTCAATAACTGCCATATGGGACAGGCGGTCAAAAACGCCAAGATGATGAGGGATATGATTATGAATCAACTCCGGCTGGATGTCATCTGATAACATATCTTCCCGCTTTCATAACTTCACACTATTATTGTCCGCTTATCGACAGATTCTATCTTCCACTTCCCCTTTCTCGCATCGAAACTTGATTATTTTCAGAAAAATTACTATATTAGCTTAAACCTAATTATGGAAAATAATCTGATGAAGAAAAAGCGTCGGATTTTATACCTCACCACCGAACTTTCCCCCTTTAATTCCGAATCGCCCCTTTCGGAATTGTCGCATCACCTAACCCGTATATACCGATCCGCCGGTCATGATATAAGAGTGGTGATGCCAAAATACAGCTTCATTCGCGACCGGAAGTATAATCTGCGCGAAGTTATTCGCCTGCGTGAAATTCCAGTCCCCATCGCCGGAAGGCTCACCTGGGTGTCGGTCAAATCCGGCTTCGTTCCGGACACCAGAGTGCAAGTCTATTTCCTCGAGCATGGAGAATACTTCGACCGAGAAGGAGTAATTTCCGACCCTTCCACCAGCGAAGGATACCAGGATAATGACGAACGCTTTATCGTGTTCTGCCGAGCGGCGGTTGAAATGCTGAAAATCCTCTCCTGGCAGCCGCAAATCGTCCACTGCTCCGATTGGAATGGAGCCTTGTTCCCATTTTATTTGCGTAGAATGTACGCCAATGATAACTTTTATAAATCGACTAAAATTATACTTTCGCTCACCGATTATGATAGAACAGGTTCCTTCCCCCCCAGTTCGGTCTTCAAAGCGGGCATTAATCCGGACGAATTCCATACTGGCACCGATTTCGAACTCGGCGGTCAGTTTTCTTTCCTGAAAACAGGGATTGTCAACTCCAATAAAGTGATTATTAACGGTCCCGCCTCCACCGCTCAGTTTCCCCCGCCATTTCGCAAGTGGTTTCAAAACTACATTCAAGATAACCCCGATAATATAGTCCAAATCCCCTTCGGCCTCAACTATAACATATGGAATCCTGATAAGGATGAAAAGATATGCGCAAATTATTCTCATCGTGAATTGACCGGCAAAGCCGAAAACAAAATGAAACTGGCGGCGAAATATTCGCTTGAATTGGAACCGGATGCGCCTTTAGTCGGATGTATCTGGAACGGAACCGACCTATCACCCCTGAAGGAAATCGTTGAATTGATCACCGACTACGGCGGGAGCCTGGTGATTGCCGATAAAAACAGCGACCAATCCGCTATGGAAAAATTCGCACAATCTTCCCCCGGAAACATCGGCGCAGTGAAACTGTTGACCGGATTGACCATAAAACAGCTCCTCGCAGGATCGGATATGCTGATCCTATCACCGGGGAAAGACAAGGAACTCCTTCATCTCAAAGCGATGAAATACGGCGCTGTACCCATCGCCCCGAATATCTCATTCTTCGCTGATGACATCGTTCAAGGCGATGAAAAAGTCAATGGCTTCCTTTTCGATAACAACGATACAGCATCCTTCAAAGATACAGTGGAAAAGGCGCTGGAGCTTTTCAAGAACCGAAAAGACTGGACCACCCTGACAAAAAGCGCAATGAAGGTCGACACCACCTGGAATAAAACCGCCAGGGTTGTCCTCGAAGTCTATGATGCGGTGGGGTGATATCTTGATATGTTCTTAAGTCATCCGCTAGTTTTCATACAACTGTCTTATGAGGGTTCAATGAATGTGACTACACTTGAATTTATAAGACTATCCTAACCCGAACGAGCCGGAACCAAAATCGAAATCCGAAACAAAATCAAAACTCAAAATTTAAAACTCAAAACTCAAAACTAATGCGACTAATACTTAGCACTTCGTAAGTTAATAAGTATTATGAAATTATAAGATCTTCTGCCAGAATAGAACGCGAATATCAGAATTAAGGTAATAAATGATTGCCTCTAACCGTTCAGCCAAGTTCCCCAGACTTGGCTTTTATCTTTTCTGGGCCGCGTTACTCACGGCGCTGAAGCCGGCTGTCACCGCGGATAAAGCGTCCAAACCTGCGGTGATATGGCTGTTTCCCGCCCCCGTTCAAATTCCGACCGAAACCGCAGCGGAACTTCGCCGTCCCAATGCGGTGGAAATCGATGACGATGGGAATATCTACCTCGCTGATACCGGCAATAACCGCCTGCTCAAGCTCGACCGAAACCTGCAAATCATCGCCAAAACTTCCGGCTGGGGTTCAGAGCGAGATTTGCTGAATACGCCCTTGGATATAACTATCGATTCAGGCCTTAATCTGTTCGCCGCCGATTATTTGAACGGAAGGATCGTCCGCTTCGATGGTAATTTGAATTTCCTCTGGGAAGTGAAAATCAACCTGTTGCACGATGCCTGGGATTATCCGCTTTCATTAGCGCTCTCATCCTGGGGGGAACTGTTCATCCTCGAAGAAAGCGCCGGTAATGTTATTCAGCTGCATCCCGCTGCAAATACCGCCTCCGTCTTCGGCGGCTTTAAACCCGGTCAAGCTAATCTGACCGGCGCTAAACGCCTCACCATCAGCGATGATGGAAAGCTTTACATCGCT
Source organism: Candidatus Tariuqbacter arcticus (assembly GCA_013202315.1). GTDB lineage: Bacteria > Electryoneota > Tariuqbacteria > Tariuqbacterales > Tariuqbacteraceae > Tariuqbacter > Tariuqbacter arcticus. Next base: position 10,407 of record JABMRZ010000464.1, read on the forward strand.
AATCCCGAAGACAAATCCGTCATCACTTACGACCGCTACGGAAACTTCCTTAGAAATGTCGAATTGAATCTCCCCGTCCAAAGCCTTGACAGCGAGGGCGGTTTCCTCTGGCTGGCTGGAAGCGATCAACTTGCCTGCCTCCGCGGCGGTGATTTCATCGAAATAAAGTTCATTGAAAGCGGTGTTTGTCCAACTGAAATTGTGGATATCGCCGCAAATATGGGCATACTGACGGTCTTGACAGCAGAATCCCCGTTTCTTTTAGTCTATCGCCTATCCAGGTCACCATCGCGCGTGGTGTGGTGATGCCCTCCCGCCGCTGCATCCTGTTGTTTATACTGCTGCCGGTTATAGCTTCGGCGGCTGCATTCCCATTCGACCGCTATCGCTTTCAACATACATTTTCCCCGATGGAAAAACAGCTTAAACTACCCCACCGCTTCCTCATCCCCAATTCCGAAACCGTATCCATCGGCAAACTGACATTGATGCGGGATGTCGATTATGAAATCAACTGCGTCGATGGAGTCATCGGCTTGAAAAGCCTCCCCGAAGACATCGTCTTTGTCCAATACGAGATTTTCCCCTGGAGTCTCAACCGCTATTATTGCCATCGCCTGATGCCGGAACCCGAAAGGATTCCCCTCAAGCCCGAAGTTTCCGTGTCCGAATCTATCATTTCCCCGTCGGATGAATCCCCCTTCACTTTCAATCGCTCGGGCACCATATTCCGCAGTATAACCATCGGCTCCAACCGCGACGCCTCCCTCGAATCGGGGATGGACTTGAAATTAGACGGGCGAATCGGCAAGGGAACTACCATAACCGCAGCCCTCTCCGACCAAAATATCCCCATCCAGCCCGAAGGCGATACCCGAACCCTGGAAGAAATCGACAAGGTCTATATCAGCGTTAGAAGCGACAACTACACCCTGAACCTCGGAGATTATAACCTGACGGTCGAAGGGCGGGAATTCGCCTCCATCGAAAGGAAACTCACCGGCGCACAGGGCAATATCACCGGTGATAATTTCAACCTAATGCTCTCCGGAGCTGCTTCCAAAGGCGAATTCCGATCAGAATCGTTCAACGGAATCGAAGGCTTACAGGGTCCCTATCAACTGCACGGAAAACGGGGCGAAACCGGTATCTTAATCCTGGCGGGCACCGAAAAAGTCTGGGTGAACGGCATCCTGATGACTCGCGGTGATAATTACGATTATATCATCGACTATTCCAAGGGAGAGTTGACCTTCACCGAAGCGGCGCCGGTTACCGTCGACACCCGCATCATCGTCGACTTCCAATACGCTTCCGGCGACTACAGCCGGAATCTATATCATACCGCCGGAGAATTGGAATTGTTCAGCGATAAGTTGAAATTGTCCTATGTAATGGGACACGAATCGGACGCTAAAGACAACCCGCTGGCGGTAGCCTTAACCGATGAAGCCAAATCCGCACTTAAATCCGCCGGAGACGACCCCTATTCCGCCGTGAATGACGGCGCTGAATATGCAGGTGAAGGTATGGGGGATTATATTAAAACTTTCGACCCCGATTCAACCGCTATCTATGTCTGGAAGGGAAAAGATTTAGGTGATTATGATGTGATATTCTCATATATCGGATGCCTGCTCGGCTCCTATCAGCGGCAGTTTTCAGCGCAGGGGGATATATATTATGAACATATGGGCGATGGATTGGGAGATTATGCGCCGGTTATACTGCTTCCTCTGCCCCGGCGGGAAGAACTGGCGGATTTCACCATATCCTACCTGCCCCATCGAAACATCAACGCCGAACTCGAAGCCGCCGTCTCCCGCTATGACCGCAACACTTTCTCGCCCATTGATGACGGGGATAATGACGGCATCGCCCTAAGCGGCAGGCTATCTGGAGATTCCTTGAAAATTCCAATCCTTATCAGGCAAAGTATGTCCGCCGGATTCGCCCTCAAGACCAGAAATGTGGACCAAAACTTCCACCGGCTGGACCGAACCGAAGAAGCCGAATACAACCGCAAATGGGGATATTCCGACACCCTCTCCCTGCGGGAAGAATCCTACGATTTCAGCGGATACTTGATTCCATACCAGGGCTGGAATTTGACCGGCGGGTTCGGCGCGCTGAAAAAGGACGATTTCAATTCCAATCGATGGGAAGCGGGATTGACTTATCGCTCTGAGGATGAAACTTACGCTAATATCTATCTGGAAGACATCCGGACGGAATCGAACGGTGTTTCCGGATTCTGGCGGCGAACTAATTCTGATATGCGCCATTGGCTGGGAATATTCCAACCGGGAATGCGCTTCGAAGCTGAAGACCAGGCTCAGGCGGGCGAAGGATTCCGCTTCGCCGAATACCGCCCCGCCCTGAAAATCGGCAGGGAAAATGGTCTGTCAGCAGAATACACCCGCCGAATCGATGAAACCAGAACGGGAAGCGAGCTGTTCCCCCTTTCGACCCTGAACCGGGCGCACCTGCTATACCAAAATCGCTCCCATAATTATGACTTGACCCTTGATTATACCCACAGCGACCGGAATTACCAGCAGCCCGATTCGACCGATATCGTTTCCGATTTGGGGCGCATCGAATATAATACACGCTCCGCCGATGGAGCGCTTATTTTCACCCTTCAGCATCGCATCACCCAAAGCCGCACCGCCCAAACCGCCCTCATTCCCATCGAAGTCGCCTGGGGGGAAGGGAATTATGTCAAGGTCGGAGACCAGTATTTCCCCGACCCTAATGGTAATTACCTGCTGATTTCTCAAGACACCGGCGAATTCTCCCGCTCTGCCAAAGTTAAATCATCCTTCAACTTGCGGATAGACCCCCGCCGCTTCAGGAATGCGGATTATATTCCTCCCATTTTGAAGCTCTTCTACACCGAAACCTATTTTTCGGTCGATGAACAGAGCGGTGCGAAAGACCCCTGGCGTTTGTATGTGCTTTACCTTCCGGTTTTCAGGGGAGATTCAACGCTGTATGGCGCCCAAACCGCCCGTCAGGACATCCATTACCGCAAGGGCGACCGGAATTTCTCCCTTCGCTTCCGCATCACCGATAATCGCAGTCTGAACAACCGCCTGGTCAGCGCCCCTGAAAGGCTGGTGCGGGACGAATTCTCCCTCCGGGTGTGGAAAGCGCTCAGCGCAAGCGTTTCCCTCCAGTCGATGGGGTCATTCAGCCGTGAAAACCGCTGGCTGGCGGACATCCCCAGCCGCGGCATCACATTCTATTCTACCGATAATCTGCTCCATCACCAACTATCACGACCTTTTGAGCTGCGAATCGGGCTTAAATACGAGACTTCGCGTGACCAGGTGGATGAAATTTCCGCCCGTTCTATCACCGTCAATCCGCAGTTAGACTATTCCATCTTCGGGCGGGGCAGGATAACCGTGGGAGCGAGCTGGATCGGTGTGTTCTCCGATGCCGAAAATATCCCCTTTGAAATGACCTTGGGCAACGGTAAAGGGTCCAATTATATCTGGAGCCTTAGAATAGCCTATCGCATCGGTAAAAACCTGAACCTGACCGCCGATTACAACGGCGAATCGAAAGTCGACCGCCCCGTCATTCACACCGGCAGAATGGAAATTAGGGCGTTTTTCTGAAAACCATAAACCATGAACCGATTACCGTAAACCGAGAACCGTAAATCGTGAATTAATGCTTCTACGCACATTAAAAATATTCCCGCTGATTGTATTTTTAACAGTATTAGCCATATCGGCGGATTCTGCGGTCATTAAGAGCGTTAAATATGAAGGGTGTGAGCGCTTTTCGCGGCGGGAAATCGCCGAATGGTCTGAATTGAAGCCGGGCGAAATGTTCAGCGATGTCAATATCTTCGAAGCCTTCAATCGCATCCTCGATAATTTCGCCGCCCAGGGGCATTATTTCGCTTCCATCGATTCCATTTGGGAAGAATACAGCGCTGATTCGAGCGAGGTCATTCTCACGATATTCCTGACTGAAGGTCCACGCCTTCAACTGATATCGGTTTCAATCGCCGATTCTTCCGGTGAATCGCTGCCGGAAATGGAATCGTTCTTTCATTCCCGCAAACTGTTTCATCCTTCTCAACTGGAAGCGGGGATAGACGAAACCCTCAAAGCGGTCGAAGAAAATGGCTACCCGTTCTCAATGCTAAAATTGAAAGGAATGCAGCTGCTGAGACTGCCGGGGAGGAATCAATTGAACGCCGCATTCATTTTGGAAAGAGGACCGCAAATCCGCTTAAACGGAGTGGAAATAAGGGGCAATGAGTCGACTCGCAGCCGGTTCATCGTGCGGGAAACTCGCATCAAACAGAAAGCTCTGTTCTCCGCCGAAGCCTTCTCCCGCGCTCAAAGATACCTTCAGCGCACCCGGCTGTTCGATGAAGTGGAACCGCTCGGTATCATTCGCCGCGATGATGATTTCTTCGCCCTGGTGAAAGTGAAAGAGGGCAGGCACAATTCCATCGACGGCGCAGTCGGATATATCCCCGGAACTGAAAATGAAAAAGGATATTGGACCGGACTGGTCGATTTCGCCTTCAATAACCTGTTCGGAACCGGGCGGAAGTTCAAGATTCATTGGGAGCAGCCCGACCGCTATTCACAGGATATCGCCCTCAGTTACCGTGAACCCTGGGTCGGAGGAATACCCTTGGACCTCAGCGCATCATTAGACCAGTCCGTCCGAGGGTCATCGGGCTTCACCTCGCTGGGAGGGAACGACCGCTTCCTCACCAGGAATATGTCCCTAAACGCATATTTCTCCCTGAATGAAAATATCGAAATAGACGGCGGGGTGACTTATTCTGAAGTTCTGCCCGATTCCGCCGCTCGATATATCGTCGGCATCCCCCACAGCCTCGCCTGGGGCTTTCAAGGGGGCTTCACCATCGACACCCGCGATAATCATTTGAACCCTAAAAGCGGTCTATTTTACCGAAACTCAGTTCAAGCTTCGGATAAAAAGAACTATGTCGCGGCTAATTCTTCAATACCGCAATCGGTCGATGAAAAACGGCTGGAAATCGACTTTGAAGCGGTATATCCCCTGACCGAATGGGGGGTATTCGACCTGCGATTCTGCGGCAGACATCTCCAATCCGGACAGGAAGCCATCCCCATCAGCGAAATGTACCTCCTGGGAGGCGGCAATTCGCTCCGCGGCTACCGGGAAGAACAATTCCCCGGAAACTCAATTGCCTGGATCAACCTCGAATACCGCTGGATTATCGGTAAGTATTCCCGCCTCTTCGTCTTCAACGATTGGGGGTATTACTACCGAAAATCCGCCGGAACCGCCGGTGAGTATATCAGCGTTGACAATTGGAATTACGGATACGGCGCCGGAATCCGGTTGGAAACCGGAGTCGGTATCATCGGAATCGACTACGGGCTGGGAAAGGGGGATTCACCTATGAACGGTAAACTGCACTTGCGCCTGAGAAATGAATTTTGATAATCGCCGTTTACATATTTTGTCGGCGCCTGTTTTAACCTATGAAATATGAATGATCTTCGTCCACCAAACTTCCCATACTTGAATAATTCCCTAAAACGATTTATATTGAACTAATGGAAAAACACCATCTAAACCCTCATTCTCTCTACACAGCGTATTGACACAACCCATTTATTATTATTATTCATACACCTTTGGGTGTCCTTGCCCTTTGTGATGAATTCCCCATTCAAATGGAATCCTCTCGAAAATGGCTGAAAATAACGATTTTAAGATGGACTACCGGCGCTACGCCGCCCAAAAAAGCCGGATGATAAAACCCGCTGAACCCTCCGATAAACCACCGCCGGCAGAGCGGGAACAACCCCCTCCCGCTGAAGTGAAGCAAAAACACCCCCCCATAATTCGTATGAGACAGCTCCAGAGAAAACTCGATGCCAATATCGATGACCTTGTAGCCCTCAACGAATTCCTGAAAATCGGCTACGAGCTGGAGGAATATAAGCTCATCGAAGGATATATGCGCGATTACTTGCACAGACATCCCAATCATCACGCCACCCGGCACAGCCTGGCGGTAACCCTTATCAGGCTCGGAAACCCCAGAAGAGCGAAAATCGAACTGCGCAGAATCCTTAGTAAGAACCCCAAATTTGAACAGGCGCGGCAATTGCTGGAACGAATGCGTAAAGACAAAATCTGAAAGATTCACGCCTTCTTATCTTAATTTATAGTTCTTGGCAATTTCGTATGAGTAAATCATCCATTGTTATTGCTGAAACACACTGTCATTCCCCCATAGTTTTAGCGGGAATCCATAACTTATTTCTACGTTTCAATGTCCCTGACACCTGCCAACCCCTATACCCTAAACCCTAACCCATAACCACTATTATCAATAGAAACATAAGTATTTGCCTCCTAATTTATATTGTAAAACCGGTTCTTTTTCAAATGATAACGCCGGTTTAATCCTGCGCTTTTTTGATTTTTAGTTGACTTATGGATAAATTGATTGGAAAGGAGGTTATTATGAAACGAGTAACATCATTAATATTAATCTTTCTCCCAGTTATTGTACTATCACAAGAGCTCCAATTTGAGCTTCAGCCCGGCGCTTTTCCGGTTGAAGTTTCCGGCTGGGAAATTTTCCAGCCATGGACCGGGGGGAACAACAAATCTACACCTGAGTTGTGCGATATTGATGCCGACGATGATTTGGATTTTTTCCTAGGTGACGAAAGAGGATATGTGTATTCTTTTCAAAATACCGGTTCTTCACTTCAACCCGACTTTCAATACGAAACCAGTTTCTTTGATTCATTGACACACCCTAATCCCACATATAATGGAGCAGTTGTTAGGTTCGTAGACATAGATGATGACAGTGATTTTGACGCTTTCGTTGGCGGTAGTTATGTGTCCGTTTATCTGAATAATGGATCGATATATCAACCCCAGTTTGAACTTTTAGAGGATTCATTAAGGGATAATAATTTAGAAATTGTAGTTGGAACTTATCTTGATCTTGTTGATATTGATGGTGATGGTGACTACGATCTATTCGCCGGTCATTATTCCGGTTACTTGAAATATTATGAGAACATAGGGACAGGGACAAGCTATTCATTCAATTTAGTTAGTTCAAATTGGTTTAATACCTATTGTTCAGAGGGATACGCCAGTCCTTGTTTCGGCGATTTGGATTTGCTTATTGGCACCGGTGAGGGCACGCTTTATTACTACCGCAATGACGGAGACAGCGCCAGTGCGCAGATGACTTTGGTCAGCGATAATTATCTTGATATAGATGTGGGGGATTACGCTTCGCCGGAGCTGGCGGACATTGACGGCGATGGGGATTTGGATTTGTTTGTGGGGAGAGATCCAACTGGTTTTGGCAACAGTATGGGGGATGTGTATTTTTATGAGAATATAGGCACTCCGCAAGTCCCCGATTTTCAGCTAATCACCACAAATTATATATGCTTCGACATGGGAGATGGCGCTACTCCAAATTTGGTGGATATAGATGCTGATGGTGATCCTGATCTGTTTACCGGTAAGGGCGATAATCTACTATTTTACCGAAATGTGGGAAATTTGAATGAGCCTCGATTTGTCTATGAGAGTGAGAATTTCGGTGGGGTCAATGTTAATACTCTTATGCCCTGGTTTGTGGACCTGGATGCAGATGGAGATTACGATCTTTTAGCAGGAGAAGGTGCTATTCCGGGACCACCGGGACTGCATCTTTTTACCAATCGTGGCACGCCTCAGAACCCGCAGTTTACGCTGACCACCAATAACTTGGTCCCAGGAGTTTTCGGGCAAGGCTCGGTTTTGTTAATACCGGGCACTACCGATATTGATGCTGATGGTGATCAGGATTTATTTGTTTCCGATGTGAGTGGCGGTCTGTATTTTTTTGAGAATATTGGCAGCGCATCTCAGCATCAGTTTCAGTTTGTTACTAATGATTGGCAAAACCTAGGAACCTGGGGACACCGCTTATTCTGCTTTTACGACATAGATAGTGATGGTGATGAAGACCTTTTCATCAATAGCAACGCTATGTATAATCAGCCTTGGGACAAGAACCTGATGTTTTACCGCAATGTGGGCACCCCTCAGAATGCGGTTATGGTCTTGGAGAATGAGGATTTATTCCCGGAGCTAATGATTTGGCAGGCGAGGCCTTACCTGTTGGACATAGACCAGGATGGAGATGGGGATTTATTCGTAGGAGATTTATGGGGTGGGATACGGTTTTTCCGCAATCTGGAGGTGAATTCCGTGAACCGGGAAGCGGGAACTGTGAACCGAAGCTTCAGCCTGCTGCCGAATTATCCCAATCCGTTCAATTCTTCTACGACGATACCCTTCACCATAGACCGGGCTTTGCCGGTGAAAATTGTAGTGTATAATCAGTTGGGGCAGTGTGTGGCGACGCTTGTCGATGGGCAGATGTCCCCAGGGCAGCACCAAATTCAATGGGATGCGAGCATTTTATCCACCGGAGTATATCTAATTTCCCTGGAAAGCGATGGCATCCCCCAACAAGCACGGAAGGTGATACTGCTGAAATAAATCCCCCACCGAAAATTTCCTCCTCTTAATTACTCCATAAAGTTGACATTTTGAATAAATTTTGGTACTTTTATATCTTAATAGAATTTAATCCGAATATCAATATTATGGAGAAATGAAAATGCGACCCTGCATAGCGTTGCTGTTGACTCTGACGCTCGTTCTTTCAGCGTTCGCCTACATTCCCGAAGATGAAATCAAACCGGGTAAGGCGATGATACTATTCAGCGAAGATTTCGGAATTCCTCAAGTCGTTATGACCGATGGAATCGCCCACTTGGGCCTCCCCGAACTCGACATATTAGCCGAACAATTCGGCGTTTATTCCATTCAAAAAGTCTACCCTCACGAGCAGAAGCCCACCAATCCTATCGTGGTCGACCTTTCGAGGTGGTATCGGTTCAGCTTCCCCGAGGAAGTTTCGGTGGAAGAAGTGATGTCGGCTTATACCGGCAAACCTTACATTGAATACGCCGATTTTGAACCAATCCGCCATCTCGATTACATACCGAACGACCCTATGTTCACCAACCTCTGGCATATATTCGCCATCAAGGCTGACAGCGCCTGGGATGTCACTAAAAGCGACACTCAGATTGACATCGCCATAGTTGACACCGGGATTGACACCGCCCATATCGATTTGAAAACCCAACTCTGGATAAATCCCGGAGAAGATTTGAACGGCAACGGGATGATCGACCTGATGGATTGGAATGGACTCGACGATGACGGCAATGGATATGCGGATGATTTCTGGGGCTGGGATTTCATTGATAATAATATGTTTGTGCATGACGCCAGCGGCGATGGTCACGGCACTCACTGCGCCGGGGACGCTTCCGCCGCCACCGATAACGAAACCGGCATCGCCGGCACCGGCTTCAGAACCCGCCTGATGACCCTCCGCTGCGGAAATCAAATGGGCATTGGATTTGGCTTCCAGGGAATCAACTACGCCGGCGACAACGGCGCCGATGTGATTTCCCTCTCCTGGGGAGGCGTCAGTTCCAACTACCTTGAACAGCAGACCATCACCGCCGCCTGGCAGCAGGGTTCGGTGATTTGCGCTTCCGCCGGTAATGACGATTACTGGACCCCGCCCTACCCTCACTATCCTTCGGGATATGACCATGTCATCGCCGTAGGCGCTTCCAATGAATACGATGAATTGGCCTATTTCTCCAACTATTCCGAGGAGCCCTTCGATGGGCATTGCGATGTTTTAGCTCCCGGTCAGGGTATTCTCAGCACCAACTTGGGCGGCAGTTATGTATCCTGGTCCGGAACTTCCATGGCTACCCCGGTTTGCGCGGGAGTGTGCGCCCTGATTTGGAGCCTAATGCCTCCCGGATCCACGCCTGCGGAAGTGGAAACTATATTGTTCAATACCTGCGATGATATTTATCCGCAAAATCCCGGCTACCAATACGGGCAATTGGGCTACGGCAGAATTAGCGCTTTCAATGCTATTCTCGCATTGAGTTCCTACCTGGCGATGGATGATATGACCCTCGATGACGATGGCAACAACGACGGCCGCCCCGACCCCGGCGAAACCTGCGAATTGGATTTCATTATCTCCAATGATCCCCGCGCCCAAATGGCTGAAGGCGTCACCGGCGTCCTTTCCTCCGAAGATGGCGCGGTCACCATCACCAGTTCCACCCAGTCCTTCGGCACGGTTATGCCCAGTTGGACCGCGATGAATACGAGCCCATTCGTATTTTCTGTCGGTTCCACCGAACCCCATTTCGCCGATTTCACTTTGACCCTCACTACCAGTTCCGGGGCGGTGTTCGAAATACCACTGCAAATCGAATTGGGCAGGCCGGAAATTCTCATCGTAGATGACGACCCCCCCGATGACGATGCTTCGCATTTCTATGTGGAATCTTTCGAGGAGCTCGGTATGTTCGTGGATGTATGGGATCAAAGCGTCGCGGAAATCGATGCGGAAGAACTGCTGCGCTACCAAGCTGTCATCTGGGAAACAGGAAAATCTGTCAGCACATTGAGTTCCAGCGAAATGGATGAAATAGAGGAATATCTCGATGCCGGGGATAAAAACCTGCTCTTCACCAGCACCAATGCCGGACCCGATATTGGCGGCACTTCCTTCTATTCGGATTATCTGCACGCTTCCTTTGTCGCCGATTCGGTGAGTGAATTCTACATTTTAGGCGTGGAAAATTGCATCTTCAGCATTGATGACACCCTGTTCGTGATTGGCGGTACAGGTTCGGGCAACTTTCAATCCCTCGAATCCATCAACCCGGAAAACGGCGCTGAAATCGCCTATCAATACCAAAACAGCGGCTCCACCTGCTGTGTCTATTATGACGGCGATTACAAGATGATATATATGTCCTTTCCATTTGAAACTGTTAGCGGGATTGGTTCAACACCCAGGGAAGAAGTATTAGGAAACGTCATAGTTTGGTTCGGCTTATCCGGGATTGAAAGCGGCGAAATACCCTTCATACCCCAAGATTTCGTTTTGGAGCAAAACTATCCCAATCCCTTTAATCCGGTTACGCATATAAGTTTCTCCCTGCCGCACCAAGCGGAAATAACCCTCAAAGTCTATAATTCCGCCGGGCAGGAAGTCGCTTTATTAGTTGATGAAATGTCCCAAGCCGGTCATCATACAGCCGTTTTCGATGCTTCTAATCTGTCTTCTGGGCTCTATTTCGCCCGTTTGGAAGCTGAAGGGATGTCATTGACGCAGAAAATGGTTCTGCTGAAGTAAGAAAACACCTGTTTAAGAGGCTCCGCCTCCTCCGGGACTTTGCCCGGAAGAAGTGGCACCGCCCTGCATTGGTGTGGGACAGTTGAACAATACAATAGTCATTGGTCATTCGGATTTCACATTTTTGGGAACTCCTGAATCTTTTTTGAATTCAGCATTCAGCATTTTATAATGAGCGACAAAAATTCACGCCATTTTTGTAAG
>JABMRZ010000465.1 GCA_013202315.1 Candidatus Tariuqbacter arcticus
GTTATCATACATTATACTCCTTTGTTATTAATCAAGTATCAAGTGCCAAGTATCAAGTATCAAGTGCCAAGTATCAAATGCCAAGTGCCAAGTGCCAAGTATCAAGTGTTAAACTAATTTCCTCAATTCGTAGAGTAAATCGAGTGCTTGCCTGGGAGTTAGGCTATCCGGGTCGATTTCCCCTAATTTTTCGCGCAGAGTGTCGTTGCCGCTTAAAAAGAGATTAAGTTGGTCGCTGGAATGAGAACGGGCGCTGAAAGAATGATTCATGCCGGTTCCCTCCAATTGCGCCAGCACCTCCAGAGCCTTGTCAATCAGTTTATTGGGTAATCCCGCCATCCGGGCGACCTGGATGCCGTAGCTCCTGTCGCAGCCGCCCGGGGCGATTTTACGCAGGAAAATTATGTGGTTTTCATGTTCCCGCACCAAAATGTTGAAATTCCTCACCCCGGAAAGCCTTTCGCCCAATTCTGTGAGTTCATGGTAATGGGTGGCGAAAAGGGTTTTTGAACGGAGTCTGGGATTGTTGTGAAGATATTCGGTCAACGCCCAGGCGATTGACAGACCATCGTAAGTTGAAGTCCCCCTGCCGATTTCATCGAGTACGATGAGGCTTTTGGTAGTGGCGTGATTGAGGATGTTAGCCGCTTCGTTCATCTCCAGCAGGAAGGTGCTTTCGCCCTCTACCAGGTTATCCTGCGCGCCGACCCGGGTGAATATGCGGTCGACTACTCCTATTTTGGCTTCTTTAGCGGGGACAAAACATCCGGCTTGCGCCATTAAGACTATTAAAGCAATCTGCCGCAGATAGGTCGATTTCCCCGCCATATTGGGGCCGGTGATTATCATAATACGCAGGTCCCCTCCGATAGTTATATCATTGGGGATAAAATTCTGCCCGGGCGGCATTAGCTTTTCAATGACCGGATGACGGCTGTCCCTGATTTCGATTATGTCCTCATCGACTACTTCGGGGCGGCAATAGTCGTTCGCAATCGCGGTTTCCGCAAAGGAAAGATAAACATCGATTTCGGCGAGTATGGACGCATCGGACTGTAAAACCTCGGCGAATCCCGCGATGGTGTAGCGCAATTCCCCGAAGAGTTCATATTCGATTTCCTTGATTTCCTCTTCCGCTCGAAGCACCTTTTCTTCGTACTCTTTCAGTTCAGGGGTGATGTAGCGTTCGGCGTTGACCAGGGTCTGCTTGCGGATATATTCGGGCGGAACTTTATCGGCGTGAGGTTTGGTGACTTCGATATAATACCCGAAGACCTTGTTGTACCTGATTTTAAGGGTTGGAATTCCGGTCCTTGAACGCTCTTCTTCCTGATGACAAATAATCCAATCCTTGCCGCTTCCCGCGATACTTCTAAGATTGTCAAGGCGCTGATTATATCCCGGGCGAAAAATTCCGCCTTCGGAAACGGTGAATGGAGGGTCATCCGCAAGAGCGGTCTGCAGCCGCTTTGCCAACTCCGAAACGGGGTCCAACTTCGTCCCCAACTCTTTCAGGAGAATAGAATCTGAATCGTCCAAGACTCCGATTATTAACGGTATCAGCTCAAGCGATTTGGAAAGCGCAAGCGCATCTCGCGGATTACCCCTGCCCCCCGCCAACCGGGATAGGGTCCGTTCAATATCGCACAGCTTCTTCAAAAGAGGCTGCAAACCATTTCGGAGATCTCTTGATTCCACTAATTCCCGGACGAAATTCAAGCGTTGGTTGACGGCATCAGCGTCGATTAAGGGTTCACCCAGCCATCGCCTGAGAAGCCGGCTGCCCATCGGAGTGGAAGTTCTATTGATGATGTGATATAAAGTAGCATCCGCTCTGCCGGAGAAGGAGTTGAAGAGTTCAAGATTGCGGATAGCAGCCGGGTCGAGCATCATTCCGCTTCTGAGAGGGGCGAAGGTAATTCTGCGTAGTTGGGAACAATCCCGCTTGAGATCCTCCTTCAGATAAGCGAGGACAGCGCCCGCCGCTCGAACTGCCAGCGGCGAATTGTCCAATCCCAATCCGCGCAAAGAGACCACACCGAAATGTCGTTTTAACAAATCTTCGGTGTATGCCGATGAGAAGTACCAATCGTCTAATTTGGAAACTGCCGTTTTGGCATTTATACCGATGTTTTTCGTAATAGTCTCCGCGGAATTCTGGGGATAGAGGATTTCCGCCGGTGAAATATGCTCCATTAATTCCCTCATCTCCTCCAGCGAACCTTCGGAAGTGAAAAATTCCCCGGTGGATATGTCGGCGTAGGCGGCTCCGACCATTCCCTTATCCGGGACCACAGAAGCCAGGTAATTGTTGCGGTTGTCTTCCAGGACATTTTCCGATAGCGAACTGCCCGGGGTGACCACTTCAATGACTTCACGCTTGACCAAGCCCTTGGCTTTCTTAGGATCTTCCACCTGTTCGCAAATGGACACATTATATCCGGCTTTCAGCATTTTGGCAAGATACACTTCCAACTGGTGATGAGGGAAACCGGCGAGGGGGACTCTCTCGGCGTCGCTGTGATTGCGGGAAGTCAGGGTCAGCCCCAGGACTTTACTGGCGGTTTTCGCATCTTCAAAGAACATTTCAAAAAAATCGCCCATCCTGAAAAATAGGATGGATCCCTGGTGCTCAGCCTTGATGGCTGAATACTGCTTCATCAAGGGGGTGCGGCTCATCGGGTCTCCACCAGCAATCGCGTTTTAATTTTCAAGCTCTCTTCGATTTTTCGGGCGGCTTGGCGAGCTTCGTCTTTGCTTTGAAATTCACCCACCCTGACAAGGTGGAGGTCTCTACCGCCGGATTTTTTCCGGATGATGGTTGCCGTATATCCCATATCAGACAATTTTCGTTTCAATGCCTGGGCGTTTTTTATATTAGAGAATGCACCGGTCTGCACCCAAAAATCGCCCTCATAAGCGCTTTTCGGTTTTTCAAGGGGAATTGATTCTGGCGGGCGCTTATTAAGCGTTTCGGCGAGGGCGGCGGCGGTCCGGTATTCGCCGATTGCGAAATGGTATTCTCGCAGGCGGGCTAAGGCTTCCCAGGCAAGCAGGTGTTGTCGATAGTGTTCCCAGATGCTGCGATAGGCATCCGCTGCGCGGGCGCCGTCGCGCTCGAACACCGCTTCGAGGAACATATTTTCCACCCCTTCAGCGGCTCGCCGCATTTCCTTCAAATCATTAGTTCTGTTCGCTCCCAGCAAGTTCAGGATTTCCGCTGGATCGGCGTAGACCATATTAACGGTGACAACTATTACCATCAATGATGAATAGAAAGATATTCTATGAAACCTTCGCATAGCAGACTAAAATTTAAATGTGCGCCATTTCCCGCAATTGGGGCACTTCCAAAGCGGTTCATAGGCGAGGTAGCCGCAGTTCGCGCAGAGGAATTCCTCTGTTTCCCAGGTGACCATATCAAGGACTTCCAAGCCGAGCTCAATCGCTTCCTGCAGTCTGTCTTCAGCGGCGTAGAATCTGAAGAGGTTTCTTCTAATCCACAGCGATTGCGGAGTGGCTTCCAATCCATCCTGACAGATTCTGATCGCTTCTTCGGTGCTGCCTTTGCGATGCAGGAAGCGGGCGAGCGCCACCACCGCCCGGGTGTTTTGAGAGTCGCTTTGGACGAGATTGCGATAGATTGTTTCCAATTCCTCGAATCGGTTCAAATCGAATAGGGTCTTTTCAAGTTCTCCAAACGCTAAATATGCAAGGTTGGGGTTATTCTGAAAGAATTGATTCCAAGTTTTCACCGCATCTTTATACCGTCCTTCACGGACATATGAACTCGCTAATTCGAGGTAAGACATAGGGAATTTGTCATCGATTTTCATCGCTTCTCGGAATCGTACCCTGGCGTCGTGTTCTTTGCCTTGGTTAGCGAGTATTCTCTTACCTTCGAGGGATTTATACATCGCTAACTGTTCAGTGTCGGTTTTGCCATAGCGGGATTGTATTTTTTTAGCGGTTTCAGCGGCTTTTCGCCAGTCTTGTATCGCTTCGAGAATTTCCAGCTTTCTGTTCAGAGCCCAGATATCATTTTTATTCCTAACGAGTAGTTCGTCAGCGCACCGAAGGGCTGGTCTGTAACAGCTTCCCAACAGATAGTCCATCAATAACGAGCGTTTAATATCCGCCTGTACATCCGGCTTCAGCCGGTCTCTGATGGTCAATTCCTTGTGTATTTTAGCGGCTTGCTTGTGATAACCCAAGTCGCGCAGAATGTCACCAAAAAGAAGATAGGCGCTGATGTTGTTCGTGTCTTCCTTCACGGTGAGACGGAGTTTCTGCAGAGCCTTTCTCTTATCACCGGCTAGCAGCAAGGTCAGCGCTTGAGTGAACGGGGGGAATTGCTTCTTCAGATATTGCCGCCTCTTAACTGTATAGGCCGCCCAAATAAGAATCGCAATCGGTATAAGGAGTAAAAAGTAGAGTGGATTGAAATGCATATCAAGCGTTCCCTTCTTGCTTTTCAGGCTCGGATGGTTCCTCGCTGACTTCTTCTTCGACCGAAAGGTTTCTCAGGCGGTCGAGTTCATCCCTGAGGCGGCGGTTTTCACGCCTCTGTCGAGCTATGTCGGTTCTTAACTGCAATAAGTTATAAACCGAAATTAAGAAGAAGACGAAGATTCCCAGTGCGAATGAAAGATACAGCGCAAAATAGAGGGGCATCTCCGGTGATTCATACGGCCCGATATAAATATTAACCTTCTGCGATTGATTCTGCAGGGAAAAACCAAGAATAGCGAGTAGCACAAGGACGATTATGCTCCAACGAATAATCCACATGTGGTTATCCTCCAGCTTTATTAATATATGAATATAGGCTTTGCTTCGATTTCTATAGCGCCCTTCAGGGTGAATCCGGCGATGGTTTCAACCCTCATCTCAACCAGTTCACCGGGTTTGTACTTTTCTTTAGGAATTACAGCGATGCGGTTATGTTCGGTTCGTCCCATCCACCAATCGGGGTCTTTTTTGCTCTTATGTTCAATCAGAACAGTGAATTTCCGACTTATCAGATCTTGTAGGTTTTGCCGGGCGATTTTGCGGACGGCTGAAATCATCCTTTCCAAGCGGTCGATTTTCACTTCCTCCGGGACATCGTCGGGCATTTCAGCCGCGGCGGTGCCAGGGCGAGGGGAATAGCGATATGTGAAAGCATCATCGAAACGAACGCGCCGGATAATTTCCAGTGTCTGCTGGAAGTTATCTTCGGTTTCCGTGGGGAAACCGGCGATTATGTCGGTGGTCAGAGATATTCCCGGAATAAATCGGCGCACTTTGTCGACCAACTCCAAATACTCTGAACGAGTGTATTTACGGTTCATCAATCTGAGTATCCTATCACTCCCGGCTTGGAAGGGAAGGTGCAGGTGCGGAGCCGCTTTTTCGCATTCAGCCATTGCATTGAGTAAATCTTCGGATAAATCCTTCGGATGTGAGGTTATGAATCTGATCCTGATTATATCATCAACTTCGTTTGCCCTTCGGAGTAGTCCTGCGAAATCACAGTCGTTATAGCGGTAGGAATTGACATTTTGACCTAAAAGTGTTATTTCTCTAATTCCTTGAGAGGCGAGCTGTTTCATTTCTTCGATGATGCTGTCTGCGGGACGGGAACGCTCCCCGCCTCTGACATAAGGGACTACACAATAAGAGCAGAAATTGTCACAGCCTCTGGCGATGGCGATATAGGCTGAAATTTTTGTATGAGCAGGTATAATATCGTTATATTCTTCAAGCGGATTGTTCCCCAGCCAGGTGGTCCTGATGTTTTTTTCTGCTTTCATCAGCGCGGGCAAATTTCTGTAGCCGTCCGGTCCCACAACTAAATCAAGATGCGGGAATCTATGTAGAAGTTCATCTTGATGTTTGCTCGCCATACATCCCAACAGGACAATTTTCATCGCAGGGTTATTATTCTTCAGCGCCTTGTGTTGAGACAACAGCGAAAATACTCGCTGCTCAGCGTGCTCTCGAACACTGCAGGTGTTTAATAGCAAGCAGTCGCTTGACTCCTTATCGGAAGCTGGAATCATACCATCAGCGCCGAGAATCGTCTCCACCAGTTGGGAATCGTATTCGTTCATCTGGCAGCCGAAGGTTTCAATGTAATATGTTTTCGGGAACGACATAGCGAATAATATAAATAAATAATTGTGTTAAATCAATAATTGGCATATATTCCGACAATCTTTTATGAAAAACTTGAATAAACTAAAGCCTATAGCTCATAGCCTATAGCCCATTTTCGGTATGAAAATTGATTATGAACTGAAAACCGATTATCATTCATTGTATGCAGTCTATACTAATATTCGCCGCTTTCCCCGGAGAGGTTAAAGGGGTAATTCGGAAGTTAAGATTGGTTAGGGCGCCGGCGCGGGATGGTCTGAAATGCTTTTCGGGAGAATTCGATGAAATGAAGATACATTTAGTATTGACGGGGATGGGAATGAGCCGCAGCCATAATGCCGCTGTAAAGTGTTTAAGGCAATTTCAGGTAGACTTGGTTCTAAATATCGGCGCTGCCGGTTCGCTGATGGATAATATCAAGCCGAAATCGATTTTTATCCCCACTTCTGTTGTCAGTGAGCGAAACCGGCCAATATTCTGCGACGCAGACTATTCTAAACTGTTCAAGAATATCTGCCGGAATATGGAATGGGATTTTCAACAAGGGAGGCTTTTCACTTCAATCAAAGCGGTGAACAGTGTTTCCGCCAAGCGGGAAATTAATGGTCGATATGAGGCGCAGGCGGTGGATATGGAAGCCTATCCTCAGGCTTTAATGGCGACGGAAAAAGGAATTCCCTTCGCCTGTATTAAAGGGATTTCGGATACGGCGGCTTATTTCCCGTTGATACAATATTTGCTGAATGTAGGCGATATTAGCCGTAAAATGGGAGAGCTTGTATTTGAATCGTTGGAGTGTTTATAATACGGTTGTCAGCGCCTGACTTCACTTGATACTTGGCGCTTTATTTTAATTGTCGATAATACAGCTATATATACTATGCCGATATTGCCAGCTTATTCTAATTCTTCCGAAGAACATTCGCGCCCTTTAGGATATTATCTTTGTATATTATCATCGCTATTTACCGCAGGCTTGATAATTATCGGTAAATGGGTTATGGTGCAGGGCGACCCGATATTCCTCGGCGGGCTGGTTCTATTTATCGCAGGTTTGATATTAGTGGGTTGGGTTGTTCTTAAACAAGGATTCCACTGGCTCAGGGGCATTTCCCGGACAGGCTGGCGCTATACAATCATTTACACGGTCTTCTCCATTTTAGCGGTTTCAGCTTTTTGGCAGGGTATCGCCATGGTTGACGCTTCCAAGGTGGGATTCTTGAGCCGGCTGCAGACCATCGTGATCATCTTCGGCGGCGTCGTTATTCTCCACGAGCGGTTCGGCGCGATGGAAATATTCACTGGCGTTATGGTGTTGGCGGGGGCGGTGATTATCCGAGGGACGATGTCTATGGAGATGTCCGCCGGTTTTTGGGTGATGATATTCAGCGCATTCTGTTTTGGGCTGGTGGAATTGACCGCTAAATTGTTGGTAAGTTATGTGGAACCTTATAGATTCAATGCCTTTCGGAATTTAGCGGCGGGGATTGTTATGATTGCCTGGGGCATCGTTCGCGGAACCGCAGAATGGGAGTTGGGCGATATCTGGTGGGGAATAATCGCAATGGCTTGTTTGGGACCTTTAGCCGGCCGGACATTCTATCTCTATGCTTTACGATATGCGGAGGTTTCCAAAACTTCGCTGGTTACCCAAATCCAACCCGTGTTTGTGGTCATCCTGGCGGTTATTTTCCTGCAGGAATATCCCTGTTTGAGGGAATTAATCGGAGGAGGTTTGATTATTTTAGGATCTTGGGGAGTGATTTTCTTCAATCCCCAAGTAGTGAGTAAAATAATGCGGATTAATACGAAAAAACATCAATCATACTGAATCTCTAATAAATTGAATGCGGCATTCAGGCAACCTTATTGATAGTCGGTATGTCTAATTTAACAGTAAAGCAGAGGATTTAAGTGACCGAAGAAGAAATTACCCTGATCAAGCTGGCTCAGCGGGGTGATGTTAGGGCTTTTGGTGATTTGGCAGCTAATTATGACGCGCGGGTGATGAACCTGGCGATTTCGCTTCTGGGGTCAAGCGAGGATGCGCAGGATGTCTATCAGGAAGTATTCATTAAAGTCTACAAATGCCTGAAAGGCTATCGATTTCAGAGCGATTTTTTCACCTGGCTCTACCGCATCACCGTGAACACCTGTCTCAGTTATCGCAAGAGCCGCCAGCGGAAGCGGGCTTTGATCCCTTCCAGTATCGAAGATAATCCTGAAATAGCGGACAGTCTGCCGGATTGTGAAACCGCCAGCCCCGATGACGAGGTTATAGCGGAGGAAATGTCCGGACTGATGCGGCGCGCGGTCGATGATTTGCCCCCAAAACAGCGGGCGGTAGTAATTTTAAGGCACTATCAACAGATGAAAATACGCGAAATAGCTGAAATCCTGGGACTGAATGAAGGAACAGTTAAAGGTTATCTGTTCCGTGCCCTGAAAAGCCTTAAGAAAAGGTTTGAACCCTATTATCGAATGGGAGAAATGACCAATGGAATGTGAAGAATATCAGCAACTTATATATCTCGCCCATTATGATGAGTTGGATGAAGCCTCTTTGGATGCGCTCGAACGCCACATCAATAGCTGTTCAGTTTGCGCCGCTGAAAAGGCCCGGGCTGATAAGCTCTTTACCGCAATGGATTCCCGGCGGACTCCGCAAGTGGATTCGGAATGGCTGAAAAGCGCCCGCAATCAGATGACCGCCCATTTGGAATCGACAAAGCGTAAACCGGCGGCTGTTTATATTGATTGGAAAAGGCTCTTCGGATTTGTCAGGACACCGGCTTTCGCAGTAGTGTATTCGACGGTTTTGGTGTTGGCGGGCGTCTTTTTGGGGAACCTCAAATGCAATTCGACCGGCGCTTTTCTTCCTTCCATTGAAGTTGGTCAGATGGCGGCGGATTCGGAAGAGCAGGACATCAGGTCTATATTACAGGAGGGAAATTTGCGAAATGTAGACCTGCAGGAACTTCCGGATCAACAAGTCCAAGTCACCTTCCAGGGAACCCGCGATTATCAATTTATGGGCTCCACTGAAGATAAAAAGATTCAGGAACTACTGGCTTATATTATGTTGCATGAATCTAATACGGGTTTGCGGCTTCGTTCGCTGGAAACGCTGGCACAACAGCAGGATTCGCTGGTTCAGCAGCTGCTGCTGTATTCCCTGCTTAATGATGAGAATTCCGGGGTTCGATTGAAGGCGATCCGCGCGCTGCGCAATTATCCGCAGACTCCTCAGCATAAGGACACTTATTTACGCGCTTTAATGACCGACGCCAACAATGCGGTCCGCATTGAAGCGATGGAGGGACTAAAAGATATGGTGGCTGACGATAAAGTTATGGAAGTGCTGCGAATCGCCGCCGCCAAAGACTCCAATGATTATGTTAAATTATTAGCGAGAAACGCTCTGGAAGATTATGAGTCTGAAAGCTCGGCAAAAGGCATTGCCATCGAAGATTTAAGGTGAGATGTCCGGATTGCTTTTTTTAAATGTTTCTTAAAATTTATCACCATAATTAAATGATCTCAATAATAACCTTGATAAAAAAATTTGCGAAAGGGGTTGAGTGAGAATGTATTCAACAAGTTTGTTTAAATCCATTGCTATAGTTGTTACTATTTCCGTAGCTGTCTTATCGTCTGCTTTGGCTGGCCAAGGCGCGGGTGAACTCGTACGAGTCGGTCATATATTCAAAGCTGAAGTCGTCAATGAATTCGATGTTAAAATCGGCGGAAAGCTGGAACTCACCCGGATTTCCGGCGATGTAACGGTTAATTCCTGGAATGAGGAGAAAGTAAAGATAGTCGAAAGAATCCGCATCGATGTCTATACTAAGGAGGAAGCGGAAAGGGTGTATGAAAACACCGTTTTGCAGTATGACCGTAAAGGCAAGATAATAATCGCTCAACGGAACGGCGGACGCAGAGGCAATGTCCAAGTCACCTACGAAGTCACCCTGCCGACAAAATTTTCCGCTGATATTGAAACTTCCGGCGGCGATTTCGATATCCGGGATTTAACCGGTGATTTCAGATTTGAGACCTCCGGGGGGGATGTTAAAATCAGCTCCTGCGAAGGAAATATCGACTGCAGCACCTCCGGCGGAGAATTAGAATTATATGATATTAAAGGGATACTAAGCGCTGCCACTTCCGGCGGCGATATAATCTGTGTTCGCTGCGGAGATGAGCTGGATCTGAGAACTTCCGGCGGAGAGATTGAGTTGAAGGAACTTAGTGGAACTGTTCACGCTAAGACTTCCGGCGGCGATATTGAAGTAAGCAGGGTGGAAGGAGACTGCATCGTCAAGACATCCGGAGGTGAAATCACCTTGGAACACATTAAATCAATTAAACTAATCGAAGCTATCACCTCCGGCGGTGATATTGAAGTGTCCGATATTGAAGGCGATATTAAGGTTAAAACTTCCGGTGGTGAAATTCTCGCCGATAATATCAACGGGGATTTTGAAGGCAAGACCTCGGGTGGTGATATCGAAGTTTGCAAGGTTTCGGGAAACCTGGAAATAAATACTTCCGGGGGCGATGTCGAAGTCGACGGCGCTGAAGGTTATGTCGAAGCTGGCACTTCCGGCGGTAATATTGAAGTTTCAGTGACAAAATATTATCCCAAGAAAGATCAGCATATTGAACTGAAGTCTTCAGGCGGTGGACTGGAACTCACACTGCCGGCGGATTTCAAAGGGTCGGTGGAAGCGGTGATACATATTTATGGTGCAAGCTTAGATGACTACGATATCTATTCGGATTTTCCCCTGAATATAGTCCGGGCAGGCGATGAAGAAGCGGCGAAGGGACACCGTAAACTGTTCCGCAAGGTCAACGGGATCATCACCGCTAATGGTGATATTAACGGCGGCGGTAATTCAATTATTCTCGAAACTACAAACGGTGATATCCATATCAAAAAGCGGTGAGCCATTATGGTTATAATCGTTCTTGAAAAATATCCAATGTAGGGGCGGGTTTTAAACCCGCCCGAAGCCAATCATCCGAAACCACTTCGGGGAATCGATATTGATTCTGTTTGTATCCTGTTAATAAAATCCAAGATAGAGGGTAAGAAAATGTTTCACAAAAAACTAATTTTTGTAATAATATCATCATTCATAATCGCAGCCGCATTCGCCGATGAAGATAAAATTAGCAGTAAAGACCGAGTCAAATACATCGGCGATTTGACTATTGAAGCTGACGAAGTTGTCAACGGCGATGTGGTGGTGATGCAGGGCGATTTAATTGTAATAGGTACTATTAACGGGGATGCGGTAGTTTCTTTCGGTGACGCTTTTGTCGATTCGGGAGGGGTTATCAATGGCGACCTGGTGGCTTGGCGGGGGAAAATATCCATCGATGAGCACGGCATTGTCGCCGGTGAAGTAGTTGAATCCCGCTTATTCGATATCTCTTTGGATGATCCTTCATTTAGAATGAAAGATGAGTTCTATGAAGAAAAGGAAGGAGAGGAAAAGGAATATGAAGCCGATACCGATGTGCGCCTGGGCTACAATAAGGTGGATGGCTTCTTCCTGGGGCTGACTATACCCAAAAGCCTCAGCCATGGAATTCTACCTAAAATAACCTTTCACGGTTTCGGAGGCTACGGCTTTTCCAATGACCGCTGGCAATACAACGCTGAAGTTGACAAGTGGTTTTTCGAAGATAATATCCTCGAATTCGGAGTAGAATCCCATAAGCTGACGGATACCGATGATAATTGGATAATACAGAACGAAGAGAATTCGTTAGCGGCGTTCTTCCTGCACGAGGATTTCAGGGATTATTTTTACCGAACCGGTTTCGGCGCCCATATCAGTCAGGATATCGGGTCGTTTCTCAAATTGAAGGTCAAGTATTTAGTCGATGATTACGATGGAACCGGCAATAACACTAATTGGGCGCTGTTCGGAGGGAGTATAGATTTCAAACCCAATTTCGGATTCATGGGGGAGGGCACAGTCATAGATGAAGGGATGATGCGGTCTGTGATAGCCAGTGGGGCGCTTAAACTGTTCCGGGGAGACTTGCTCCTGACTGGAACGGCTGAAAAAGCGGGGGGAGATTTGCAAGGCGACTTCAAATTCATCCGCTACATTTTCGAAGCTCGAGGATATTTTAACTTGGGATCTCACGAAGGGCTCGATTTCAGATTGAAATTAGGTTCATCCGAAGATGATTTACCGCTGCAGAAATATTTCACCCTGGGGGGGATTTCAACCCTGCGAGGATTTTCACATAAAGAATTCAACGGAAAGCAGATGGCTCTGTTGAACTTGGAGTATCGCCTGTTCAGCGAAGAGCGCCCTTCTCACCTGTGGTTCCTGAAACTCTTTCAAGTAGCGCTATTTACCGATATTGGTTCGACCCGTCTTGAAATTTTCGATGACTTCGATTTGGACTACTATGAAACGGATGTTGGAATAGCGTTTATGACTAAATCGGGCGATGCTCGCTTGAATATCGCCCGCCGTACCGATACCGGTGAAGACCCCTGGGTGGTGACATTCAGGATAGAACATCCATTTTAAACTCTTTAGTAAAGGAAGGAGCGGAAAATGAAGTCGAAACTAATTATCATCCTGTTTTTCAATATGTTCATCGCTGTTGTCTTTGCCGGCGGGTATGAAACTTTAATCAAGGATATTCCTCTAAAGGACGAAGAATCGGTGGTGGTCAATATGGATTTGGCGCTGGCAGATTTGTCCATTATGTCCGGTAACTCTAAGTATATCCTGAAGGCTAATGTGTCATATAATCCTGAATTGATAGACCCGATAATCGAATACAATGAAGGAAAAATCGGTATACTCGATATCGAGTGTGAAAAGAGGGGGCGGTTCAATTTGGAACATATCGATACGAATGAAAATAAATGGGAACTTGCATTCACGGACAAAGTGCCCCTGGAAATCGATTTGGAATTGGGGCTCGGCGAAGGCGATTTAAACCTGACTGGTCTGCAAATTTCAGATATGTCCATCGATGCCGGTCTGTCTGAAATTAATTTAGTATTTGATAAACTCAATAAGCAGAGAATCGACCGGCTGAAGATAGAATCGGGATTGGGAGAATTTGTTGGCAAAGGTTTGTTGAACGCCAATTTCGAGCGGTTTCAATTCAGCGGGGGGCTGGGTTCCTCCGAGCTTCATTTTACCGGAAAGATGAATCAGCCCGGAGACGCTGAAATTGAGGTTGGGTTGGGTTCAATCGAAGTGTATTTACAAAAAGGGCTGCCGGTGAAGATATACGCTCAGAAATCCTTCCTATCATCAGTTGATTTGGAAGATTTTCGCAGGGTTAGAGATGGAGTATATATCAGCAGAAATTGGGATGAAAATGCGCAAAACAGGTTGGAATTGGACCTTCAAGTCGGCTTGGGCAGTATTTCAGTGGAATGGGAAGATTGACATTGGCTGAATTGTATGGAATCAATCGGAAAAAACAGTCATAATTTCGCCGGCGCTCTCAAGAAATACCTGTGATATTTCTTCTTCAATTTCAATAGAATCACCCCGAATATAAATAGAATTAAAGCTGGAATCCACCACAGGCTTTTCAAAGCTTCGATGCAGAATATTATGAAAAGGATTATCGAAATTGAAAAGGATATAAAAGCCCACTTCCCCGTGCGGCAAGCTAGATTTGCGTAATAATCTCTATCGTGTTCCCAGTTAGACACAATCGCCTTAACCAATAGATTATTATGGAAATGCTTCCGATTAATATGTGATTTCTTCTATAATATAATGAAATTTTCGATTAAATGAAAATTTTCATCCGATTTTTTTATTCAGGGCGGGTTCGACATCGAACCCGTTTTTTACTTTTGAACCCCATAAATGGCGATTAGTGATGGATTTACGAAAAACCTGGAATCGATAAACTAAAACCAAAGACCGTTATCTGTTTGCTGGATTCTAAAATAGTGACTGGAAATAATTAAAAAAGGGATGTTTCAGCTCCCAATGGATTATTATTGGAGCGGTTTTAACATCCCTTCTTTAGTTGCTTTTAGGGGGGGTGGTCTGCGTGCCCGGGAGGTGGGAAAGGCACCGACCTAAACCCCCCCCCTCATTAAATATGTGACAGCAGAAGCAGGGGTGAAGAGGAGGGGGAGGAGGAAGCCTCACAGTTCACCCCTTCTGCGTTAAAATACCAAGAGTATGTTCCTTTTAATGTAGATCACTAACTACTATGCCGCACCGTTGTATAACACATTATTGACTACAGTATTCAAATTCTGCAGTTCAATTGGTTTGGTTATATATCCCAGTGCGCCCAATTCAAAACTGCGCCGTTCTGAATAATCTGAAGGATAAGCGGTAATCATAACGGCTGCGAAATTGGGATAGATATTGCGTAATTCTTCGAGCAATTCCAAACCATTCATAGGTTTCATACTGATATCAATGATAGCTAAATCGTAAGTTGTATTTTCAGCCATCTTTAATGCCTCGGAAGCATTGTTGACCGCGTCGATCTGGATTCCGTTCCTGGCAAGCACCTTTTTCAACATAATCAACATATTATTTTCATCATCCACAACTAACAGGCGCTTGCTGAGGGGATTTAATTCACAATTAATGTTCGGATTTCCTTTATTTGCTGGTCTGTATTAAACAGTAGCAACATATATGCCAGAATTATAAGCTTGTGAAAGAGCAGTTTTGTATAAATCATTGCACACTTTGTTTTTATAGTGTAAAAAGTGTGCAACATATTCCGGAATACTCCAATTAGTGAAACTATTTCTACTTTTCTATCGCATTCTCAGCGCTTTCATCTTGTTATAGAGTGAACCTCGGCTTATTCCTAAAAGTTCCGCCGCTTTCTTCTTATTTCCAGCCGATTTTTCCAAAGCTCGCAGTATGGCTTCTCGTTCCGTGGCGGCGGAAGCTTGCGAGCTTATTTCCTTCAAAGTCAGGTTTTCATCGGTGACAACGATTCCTCTTCTATCATTATCGATTTCATCAGGTTTCCCGCCCAGAATCTCTTCCGGCAGCAGATTAGGGGTTATGGTGTCAGAGTCAGCCAGCACCATAGCCCTTTCGATCACATTTTCCAGTTCGCGCACATTTCCATCCCATTGGAAAGACAATAAAAGACTCATAGCTTCCGGAGAAATCCTGGATATACTACTGTTATTTCGCTTATTGAATTTTTCTAAGAAGAATTGGATTAGCTCGGGTATGTCCTCTCTTCTTTCTCTTAGAGGAGGAATTTCCAGGGTTATTACTGCGAGTCGATAATATAAATCCCTGCGAAAGCGGCCTTTTTCCACCGATTCCTTCAGATTTTTATTTGAGGCTGATATGATCCTCACATCGATTTTAACAGTGCTGTCGCTTCCAATCGGTCGGATTTCTCTTTCCTGCAGCACTCTCAATAAGCTCAATTGAAGTGGTTCGTATATCTCGCCCACTTCATCGAGGAATATAGTTCCGCCCCGCGCCTCCTCGAATAATCCTCTGCGGTTTCTCAAGGCTCCAGTGAAGGAACCCTTTATGTGACCGAATAGTTCGCTTTGGAGTAGTTCAAGCGGCATTGAACCGCAGTCTATGGTCACCAGTGGCTGGTTTCTCCTGGCGCTGTTAAAGTGAATCGCTTTCGCCAGCAATTCTTTGCCGGTGCCGGATTCACCTTGGATCAGGATTGTCGCTTCACTATTGGCGACTTTGCGGGCGGTGGCGAATAATCTGTTCATCGTTTTTGAGCGGCCGACCATATTGTGCAAGCCGTATTGCTCTTCCAAATAACCCCTGAGATAGCGAAGCTCGCGTCTCATTCGGTATTTTTCCAATGTGCCTTCAACGCTGATTAGCAGTTGGTCTCTCTCGAAGGGTTTGGTGATATAGTCATCCGCACCCATTTTCATAGCGTCAACGGCTGAAGCGATGGTGCCGTATCCGGTGACGATGATGACGCTGATGTCGGGGTGAAGCCTTTTTGCTTCCTGCAGCAGTTGTATCCCATCCACATCGGTCAAAGTCAAATCTGTGATTACCAAGTCGTAGATGTCTTGTCGCAATTTGTCGATAGCGCTCCTGCCGCTGGAAGCGGTTTCGACTTGATAATCGACCGATTCGAGAACGCTGCGGAAGACACGAATCATATGGTCTTCATCATCGACTGCTAATATTCTAATGGAGCTGTTATCCGTTCTTGAACCTTCTGTATTCAAATTGGGAGTTTGATATTGCATGTTGTGCCTTTGCCAAATTCGCTTTTTATTTGGATATTACCGCCGTGCCGTTCGATGATTCTTTTAGAAATCGCCAATCCCAAACCGGTGCCTTTTCTACCTTTGGAAGTGTAGAATGGCTTGAAGACTTTGTCAATATTTCCCGGTTCGATTCCTTGCCCGTCGTCGATGATTTCTATTTGAAGGCAGGATTTTCTGTGGGAATCATTTTGATACTTGTCCGCATTGAAAATGATTTTACCTCCTTCCGGCATGGCGTTGATTGCGTTGAGCAGTATGTTTATCAGGACTTGTTTAAGTTGTTCAGGATTTCCAATGAAGGGCGGCAATTCACTATCAACTCGAGTGACTACTGCGACTTTATTTTCCTTCAGCGTATAGTCTAAAAATTTCAGGCTTGATTTCCAAATTTCCAAGATGTCCACCTCTTCTTTTAAAGCGGGGATTTCATGGGCGGATTCCAAAAGCGATTTTATCACCCGCCCGGTTCGAAGGGTTTCGGTTTCTATAATTTTCAAATCTTCATTTAAAGGATGTTCTTTGTCCAGATCGGCGAGAATATTCTGCACCAAACCCAGAATAATTCCGATGGGATTATTGATTTCATGGGCTAAACTGGCGGCGATTTCGCCCATAGAGGCCAGTCTTTCGGAATGCAGCAGATCTCGTTCTATTCGATTTCGTTCAGTGACATCTTGAATCAGCGAAACAACTTTTACCACTTTCCTAAAACTGCCGATGATTGGAGTGCAATTCACCAGGAATTCTCTGACTTTTCCGTCAGGACATTTGAAGCTGAATTGATGTGTGCTGACTTCACCATTCTGAACGACATCACATTCGCTGCATTTACCAAGGTTAGAATCAGATGTCTGTTCTTCTAATGCACGATTCCAATTGTCCACAGCTCCAAACCATTTTTGGACGAATCTGTTTTTCCAGATTATATCCCCGCGGGAATTTAGAATCTGCAAGCCGGCTCCGATGCTTTCCAGTACATTTTCCAGTTTTTCTTTCTCGAGTATGAGTTCAATCTTTGACTTTCTTAATTCCGCGGTGCGCTGTTCTACCAATTCTTCCAGATTGCGGTGATAGTCGCGATTCTCTATACATAATTCTCTCTGTTTAAGGGCTTTTTGAATTTCAGCGTGGATTTCATCGAAGCTGAATGGTTTGCGAATGAATGCGAACGCTCCTTTTTTCAGGGTTTCTATAACTATTTCCACCTGGGCTTTCCCGGTGGTCATTATAACCATCATATCCCGATCAATTTTATTGGTAAGCGCCAAAAGTTCTATACCGTCGATATTCGGCATTAAAATATCATATATTCCAACGGCATACCTTTTATTCTTAATCATATCAAGCGCTTCCGAACCATCTTTCGCCGAATCAAAATCGTAACCGTGATACGCTAAATTCTTTTCAAGCGCTTCTCTAACAGCAGGGTCATCATCGACAACTAAAATCCTCGGTTTAGAAATGTGATGGTCTATATTCATTTTGAAAGCCTGTTTTTTGGACAGTTTATTGTTACATTTTGCTCATAATGTCAAGCGCCAAGCATCATATTGAACCTTATTCATCTCGAATTTGCTGCACCCGGGTTGGAATTCTGAATTCGATTATTTAATATCAGATGATCGATTCTCGGATTTAAATCTACGGCAGCTTGCTTTTTCAACTTAAGCGCGTTTTTATTATTGCTTGTTCGGGTTAAGATTAGTTATAAAAAATTAAATAATTATGCAAGTTTTTTAATGAGCATTTGTCTTTGACGAATTATTGCCGCTTATTATCTTTTCAATTTTCCTTCAACACGCTGTTTTTCGTTCCCGTCTTCGTGTCAGCCGGGCGACGCTTTTGTCGCTTTAAAACCTGATGGGAAGAACGACTCTGGCTTTAATCGCCCCTATCATCGCTTGGAACCTGGATAATTTTGGAATAATTCATTCTATGAAAGAGATTTTCTTGATTTTCACCATATTAAGTATTACAATAAATAGGTTTATTACCGTACATTTTCACGATAGAAATTGACGCCTTTTTTCATATCGACTATATTATATTTAACCGCGATTACCAGGAATCGAGAACTGTGAATCGTTAACCAAAACAGTATTATATCGAAAGGGAATATATGAGAATGTATTATCCCAGAAGAAGTTTCATAAAGCAAATCGGCGCCGCACTGGGCTATTTGGGATTGTCCCAGAGAATTGGTTTTGGGCAGACTAATGATGAAATAGTCTATTCGAAAGTTGAAAATACACCCACTGTGATTTCGACCTGGAAACATGGATTAGCGGCGAATGAAAGCGCTTGGAAGCTGTTGGCAAAGAATGCCAACGCTTTGGATGCGGTGGAGAAAGGGGTGAATGTCTCTGAAAACGACCCGAAAGTTATGAGCGTCGGATATGGCGGTTTGCCCGACGAGGAGGGGTATGTCACTTTGGATGCCTGCATAATGGATAAAAACGGAAACGCTGGCGCGGTCGCTTTCCTCCAAGGGTATAAAAACGCCGTTTCCGTGGCGAGAAAAGTGATGGAAAACACCAGGCATATAATGCTGGTCGGTGAAGGAGCCGCCGCTTTCGCCCAAAAAATGGGTTTCCCAAAACAAAACCTGTTTACAGAAAAAGCGAAAGATAAATGGCTGTTATGGAAGGAATCGCAGGATACGAAGTCCAAGCAATTGCAAATCCATGATACCATCGGTATGCTGACGCTCGATTCCGGGGGTGACCTGGCGGGCGCTTGCACCACCAGCGGCTTGGCTTGGAAAATGCACGGCAGAGTAGGGGATTCACCCATTATCGGAGCTGGTTTGTATGTCGATAATTCGGTCGGCGGAGCCGCCTCTACGGGAGTCGGTGAAGAATGCATTAAGGTTTGCGGAAGTTTTTTAGTGGTGGAAATGATGAGGAGGGGCGCTGAACCGGTTGAAGCCTGCTTTGAAGCGGTTCGGAGAATATACCGCCGCCATAAGAAAATACCCGATTTTCAGGTGGCATTCATCGCTTTGAATCGAAAAGGCAGAGTTGGAGCGGCTTCCCTAATCAAAGGATTTAGTTATGCGGTGATGAGAGCGGGTATAAATCGGTTGATTGAAGCCGAATATTTGGTTAAATAATATGGGTGGGGTTAAACACATAAACATTCACATATCATTCCGATCAATATTTATTCAAGTAAGGTGGTGATACTCAATGCATATTGCAAGTCATTCATCAAATCAAAGCGCCTTGAAAAAAATCTTTAAAAAGATGCTTCCATGGTTTGTCTTTCTGCTCTTAACTGTGACTTCGATAATCATTTGGCTGAAAAGCGTGGAAAAGGATAAAAAAATCGTCTTTGAACATACTCAAAGTGTATCCGAACAAATAGCTTACCGGCTCCAGGATGCGATTACCGCTCGGCTTAATATGTTGGAGGTTATGGCAACAAGGTGGGTGATTGTGCCCGATTGGGGATATGAACGGTTCTCCAATTATGCGTCTTTGTTGTATTCCGCTTTCCCCGGTTTTCAGGCGATTAACTGGATTGACACTGAAGGAACAATCACTTGGGTTTATCCTGAGGAGCCGAACGAAGCCGCAAGGAACAAAAACTTGTATAATCATCCGGAACCGGGAGTTAGAACCACTTTCCGGAAAGTTGAAACGGAAAAATGTTTTGGAATTACTCCCGTCATTGAATTGTTCCAATCTGGGCAGGGGTTTGCGGTTTATTTTCCGTTAATTCCACCCGACGGCTCCATACAGGGTTATCTCAATGGAGTGTTCAGAATCAAGTCTTTAGTGGAAGCGTGCATCACGGAAGGAATAAATGAGCGTTTCTATTTATCAATTATGGAGAATGACAGGTCGATATATCGCAGCATTGAGGCCATACCTCGTAATGCAAATGAAGAAAGTAAGCAGCCATTTGAGATCTATTATGTTAATGAAGCGGAGATGAATATATTTGGGAGAACCTGGATAGTCCAAGTTTGTCCCTCGCTTTATCTTGAAAGAGCGAATGTGTATAAAAAAAATGTCGTTATCCTCATCTTTGGGCTGATTTTAGCAACGGGAATGAGCGTAGGGATATATATGCTCATCAAACGGGGTGATGAACATCGTGCCGCCAAAGAAGCGCTTTATGCCTCGGAATATCAGTATCGCACCACCATCGATTCAATGAGTGATCCCATATATGTAGTCGGTAAAGATTTGAAAATTATTTTAACAAACAATGCGCTTATTAAACTCAATGAAGAATTAGGCATTGAAACAGACATCATCGATCAAACAATTTTTGAAGTATATCCGTTTTTGCCTGAAGTTATCCGTGATGAGTATCAGACAGTATTCGACACCGGGCGAGTGTTGATTACTGAAGAGGAAAATGTAATTTCCGGCAGGAAAATCATCACCGAGACCCGAAAAATACCATTCCTTGAGAAGGATGAAGTTGTCCGAGTAGTTACTGTAATGCGAGACATCACTGAAAGGAAGAGGGCGGAGGAGGAACTGCGAGAAAGCGAAAAACGATTCCGAACATTGATAGAAAAGAGCGTCGAATCTATATTTCTAATCAATTTTGAAGGTGAATTCGTATTTTGGAATCGTGCGGTGGAGAATATGATGGGTTTGACCGATATTCCCGCTAAAAAAATTACCATAGCGGATGTTCTAACTCCAGATTCTCTGAAGACTGCTATGGCTAAAATTGCCCGGGTGGTCGCAACTGGTACTACAACGCCTCGATCTTTTGAATTAATAGCCAAGAAATTCGATGGAACGCTCGCTGTAATGGAAATATTCATAGGTTTAATTGAATACGAAGGTGAAACCCTTATGTTGGGAACAGCGCGTGACATCACCGAACGCAAGCAGGCTGATCGACAAATCCGTATGTTGGCTCACACGATGAGCAGTATAAACGAAGCGGTGAGTATCACCGATATTGAAGGGAAATTACTGTATGTTAACGATGCTTTTTGCCAGATGTATCAGTGTGAACGCAAGGAGATTATGGACGGCAGTATTGATGATATTCGAGTTGAGGGGCAATTGCCTTCAATAACTGATATAACTGCGCAAACGATAAATGGGGGCTGGAATGGTGAATTGATAAATCGACGGTGTAATGGCGAGGAGTTCCCCATTTATCTTAGCACATCTGTGGTGAAAAACGATGAGGGTGAAATTATCGGATTAGTTGGTGTGGCGATGGATATCACCGAAAGAAAACAGGCTGAAAAAACCCAAAATGTGCTGCATGAAATCGCTAATGCGCTGAATACCACCGAGGATCTCGACGAATTGCTTCATACAATTCACATTCTGTTGGGCGCAGTCGTTGATACGACCAATTTTTTCATCGCCCTTTATGATAGTGAAACCGATTCCATTTCTCTTCCCTATATGGTCGATGAAAGAGATGAGATCGCTGTTTTCCCTGCAGGGAAGACCTTAACTTCTTACATCATTAAGAATAGAAAGCCGCTTTTAGTCGATCGAGCGGAGATTGAAGAGAAGATCGAGGCTGGCGAGATTGAAACGATTGGCACCCTCTGTAAAGTATGGCTTGGAGTCCCACTGAAAACAGGCAAAGAAGTAATCGGTGCGGTGGTTGTACAAAGCTATACAGATGAAAATTTATATACCGATAGGGATTTGAGGATTTTGGAATTCGTTTCCGGTCAGGTTGCAATTGCTATAGAGCGGAAACAGCGAGAAGCAAAATTACGGGAAAGCGAATTGCGTTTTCAACAAATCGCCGAAAATGCGCAGGAATGGATCTGGGAAGTGGACGCCGAAGGATTATACACTTACTCCAGTTCAATGGTTGAAGAAATACTCGGTTATGATCCAAGCGAAATTGTCGGCAAAAAGCATTTCTATGAATTATTCTGTCTTGAAGAGCGTGAAAGCCTTAAGAAAGAGGCGTTTGGAGTGTTCAGGCGAAGAGAATCTTTCCAAGGATTTTTAAACCGTAATATGCATAAGGACGGCAGGATAATATGGCTTTCGACCAGCGGAACTCCCATATTCGATGATAAAGGGAATTTCGTCGGTTATCGAGGCGCAGATTTTGATATAACTAAGCGAAAGCAAGCCGAAGAGGAGCTTAAGGCTTCAGATGATTTCAATCGCGGAATAGTATCTACTGCGCCGGTTGGTATCTTATATCTCGATAGAAATGGAGTGGTGATCTATGAAAATCCTGCTATGCGGCAAATTGCGGGCCTGCCTATAAGCGAACAATCAAATTTAATCGGTCAAAAATTCCAAGATATTCCCACTCTGGAAGTCGCAAATGGGGATAAAATCGTCAATAAATTATTATCGGGCGAATCAGTAAGGGGAATTGAACTGAATTATCAAATCCATTCCGGTGAAATTAGGATATTGGAACTTCATGGCGCTCCCAGGATTGGCCCCGGCGGCAAACCCATTGGAGCAGTGATTATGTGCTTGGATTTGACCGACTATAAAATGGTTGAAGCTCAACTCCGGCAGGCTCAAAAAATGGAAGCGATTGGGACTCTGGCAGGTGGAATAGCGCACGATTTCAATAACCTGCTCACCGGTATAATGGGGAGTGTCGAACTCTCTCTGATGAATTTAGAGAGTGAACATCCGCTGCGAAAGAATTTGGAGCGGATACAGTTGAGCGCTGAACGGGCGGCGGAGCTCACAGCTCAACTCTTAGCCTTCGGAAGACAACGATATGAAGAACCCAAATCATTGAATATAAATGTCTGTATCGATGAAGCAGTGGAACTGATTCGCCGTATTGTCGGAACACAGGTGGAAATTAAAATCGAAAGGGAACCCAACATTTGGATGACGAGGGCGGATGCGGGGCAGATAAATCAAGTCTTGGTTAATTTGCTTGTGAATGCTGCCGATGCAATCTTAGAGTCGGGTTTCATCGCCATTAAGAGTGAAAATGTATCCGTCTCTCCGGAATATTGTAAGAAACATCAGGATGCGCAGCCCGGTGATTATATACAAATCTCCATTCAAGATACGGGCTATGGAATACCATCAGAAGTGATCGAGCGCATTTTTGAACCGTTTTATACTACCAAAGCCACAGGAAAGGGAACGGGCTTGGGATTGTCGATGGCTTATGGAATAGTTAAAGGGCACGAAGGTTGGATGGAAGTCCAAAGCATAATCGGCAAAGGCACAACTTTTAAGGTGTTTTTACCAAGGGTCGATGAATTGCCGGCTGAAACAGTGGAAAAAGAACCTGAAATCGCTCAAGGCGGTGATGAAACAATCTTACTGGTCGATGATGAAGAAATCGTCCGTAACTTGGGAACTTCCATCCTGCAGCAATTTGGGTATAATATATTGACCGCCATAGACGGCGCCGATGCAGTGGAGATATACCAAAAGATGGGCGCTGAGATAGATTTAGTTATACTGGACCTTACAATGCCAAAAAAATCGGGCAGGGAAACTTTCTTAGACCTGAAAAAAGCGAATCCGGAAGTGAAAATTGTAATCTCAAGCGGTTTTAGCCGAATCGGATCGGTTGATGACTTAATGAAGATGGGTGCGAAAGGTTTTGTACAGAAGCCGTATCGCATAGGACAACTTCTGTCAACCGTAAGGGAAGCGCTGGATTAATGATAGAAGAATAATAAACGATAGACAGGCGTCGGTTTATAGTTTATCTCTATATCCCATACCTCAAATAGTGAATCCTATGGTATTATCATTTTAAATTTTTCATTTTCTATATTCAAGAGAAACCCTCATGCCGGGTCCCGGCACAACTTAGTATGAAAATTGGGTATGGATTCCCTCTAAAA
>JABMRZ010000466.1 GCA_013202315.1 Candidatus Tariuqbacter arcticus
AAAACCGCTAAACTAAAGACTAAAGACGCCGACATAGGAGAAACTAAAGCTGCCGAAAAACCTCCTGAAAAACCCAAACCGGCTGACGAATCCGTTAAACCTGAAGAACCCGAAAAACCAGCGAAGAAACCAAAAACCGCTAAACTAAAGACTAAAGACGCCGACATAGGAGAAACTAAAGCTGCCGAAAAACCTCCTGAAAAACCCAAACCGGCTGACGAATCCGTTAAACCTGAAGAACCCGAAAAACCGGCAAAGAAACCAAGAGCCAAGAAGTCCAAGACTCTAAAGAAAACCGCTCCCCCCGAAGCCGAAGCGAAAACGGACGAAATACCGCCCGCTGACGATACCGAACCCAAACTCGAAACAACACTGGACGATTCGGGAGGCGATACTCCAGCTAAACAGAAAAAAACTCCGCCAAAACCCAGGAAAACGAAGAAAGCGGCTGTTAAAGAAAAACCGCCTGAAGAGGCGCCTCCAAAGAAAAATTCTCCCGAAAAACAACCAGAACTGAAAAAGGAATCATCCAACTCAGGCGGCGCGGAAAAAGATGATTCCAACTGAAAGCCGAATTATAATATGGGCGAAGTGAAACCGCCTTTCATCCGCTCCCGGTTCATTATCCTATCGCCTGAGATTCAACAAAACAATGAAAGTCGCTTTTCATACCTTCGGATGTAAGCTGAATCAGGTAGAGACCGAAGCGATTGCCGAGATGTTCGCCGCCGAAGGCTTTCAAATCAGCGATGAAAGAGAAGCGGATATTTTCTTTGTCAACACCTGCGCCGTCACCCATCGAGCCGAAGCAAAAAGCCGGCGCCTTCTGCGCAGGCTGGGGAGGGAACATCCCGGAAAAGTCATCGCCGCAGGATGCTTGGCGCAGCTTAAACCCCAAAAAGTCGACGGCTTCGCCGATATTAAACTCATCCTGGGAACGAAAGAACGAATGCAGGTGGTGGAAATCCTGCGGGAATATAACCATCAAAAAATCTATGTCTCCAGCAATCCTGTCGGTGAATTCTTCCATTCCGGAGGCAACCGCTTTCATTCCCGAAGTTTCATCAAGATTCAGGACGGCTGCGACCGCCATTGTTCCTACTGCATAGTTCCTGAATTGAGAGGTCCTTCGGTTTCACTGCCACTCAGCCTGGTCCTCCAACAGGTGAAGAAAGCGCTGGAACATATTCCCCGCGAAATCGTTTTGACCGGAGTGGATATTGGCTCGTTTCGAGATTGTGATGGCGCTATACTGGCTGATTTGCTCGTCGAACTGGTGAAGCTGCCCGAATTGGTGCGGCTGCGGCTTTCATCGGTGGAACCACCGGGATTCACCTCGGACTTGGTGGAAATCTGCGCCGCCAGCGAAAAAATCTGCCCCCATTTCCATCTGCCCCTTCAATCCGGAAGTAATAAAATCCTAAGGAAAATGAATAGAGGCTACACTGCAGAGGAATATCTCGAATTGGCGTCATCATTGGCGGATAAAATCGATGGAATTCGCATCGGCGCGGATGTAATCGTAGGCTTCCCCGGCGAAACTGAATCCGACTTCAAGCGGACCATTGACCTGATTGAAAAATCGCCCATCACTCACCTGCACATCTTCCCCTTTTCGCCCAGACCCGGCACCGGTTTCAGTGAACAAGACGATACTGTTCACCCTGTCGTGAAATCCGAACGAGCCAGGTGTTTGAAAACGCTGATTGCAGAAAGAAATCGAAGATTCCACCAAAATTCGCTCGGTAAAGTGAAAACCGTCTTCTTTGAAGAGAACGGTTCAAAGGGAGGCTTCACCGATAATTACATCAGAGTATTCCTCCCCGGCGAAGCCCTGACCGGCTTCCACCCAATCCGCTTGAAATCCCTCCACCCCGACCGAAATGGAGTGATTGGCGAAATAATAAAATGAAATTTGCTGTATTCTATCAGAAGACCAATTTCTTTCAATAAAGGGTATCACCTGATGTCTGAAAATAGATATTATATTTCCCGATTCATCGCCGCAAGCTTAATCTCGATAATTTTCACCCTGAACTTATTCGCCGGCTCCGGGAAATTAGTGAAATCAACCGAATTGAGGAGCATTTCCGCAGATACCACCGGGACCGATTCAACCGGCATCATAGTCGCCGTCGGCAACGGTTCCGGCTATGGGGAAGCGGTCTTCACTGAAACCCTCACCTTGAAGCCGCATATCGAAGACATCTACTCAATTTACATTGGATTTTTCGGTATTACTTTCGACCAGGATTCGGGTGAAGTCCATCAAACCCGCTATACCGATAATCATTTCAATGTAGATGGTGAAATAACTAACAGTTACCCGATGGGCTACCTGATGATGAATGGAGATTTCCGGGTGGGCTTTGGGACGATGACCGACACTACTTATGTAATGATTGACACCGTAAATGTCCCCGTGGTGAAGGAAATTGTGCAGAATTCTTACATTCGACCAGAGTCATCCGACAGGTTCATCATCCTGGAATATACCATATTCAACCAGGACACCGGCGTCACCCTGACCGGAGGCAAAGCTTTCTTTTTCTGCGATATAGATGTGGGCAATTCAGCCTACGATAATTTAACCGGGTTCGATGCCGACAACAGGGCTGTTTATCAGTATTCCGAAGGGGATGATTACGCCGGATTTGCGCTGATTTTACCGCAGCTGCAACCCGAATATGGCAACTATGACAACTGGTATTTCTACGGTTCCGATGCGAAGGTGGATTCAATCACGGCAAATCCCGATTACAACGATTCCCTGGAAACTAATCCGGGCGATTATTCCACCTACTTGGTGTTCGATATTGGGAATATTCCCCCGGGCGGCTCACTAACCGCCGCCCTCACCTTCGCCATCGACGAAAATATCGATGACCTGAAGGACCAATTCTTCCTCGCGGAAGAACTGTATAACCTGTATTTAAATGAAATTACTCCGCCCCCCATCCCGCTATCACCAAGGTTAATTTCAGTTTATCCCAATCCTTTCAATTCTTCGATAACCATCGCATTCGACCTCAGCCGGGACGGAAATGGCTGGATAAAAATCTACAACAGTATCGGGCGCGTGGTCTACACCTTGAAAAGCGGCGGCTTTAAAACCGGTTCACACAATTACAAGTGGAACGGTCTGAACAGCGATGGACAATCGGTTTCAGCCGGAGTATATTTCATTCAAACGAATTTTCCCGGCATCAATGAAACGCGAAAAATTATCTTCCTGCCGTAAATAGAGTCTCTATAAGAAAAGAAAGCAGCGGCTATGAACGAGCCCAGCCAATCCCAAAGACCGAGAGATATCCTCCAATTCGCCGAAGAACGGGAAAAACTGAACGAAACCCTCTTCAAATATGCCGGGCTCACCGTTAAAAGATTCTTTGGGCTCGACCATCAAGTCTATAAAGACGGCGCCCTGCCGGCGAAAATAAAAGAACTCCTGGGGTTGACTGCATCGATAGTCCTGCGCTGTGACGACTGTATCGACTATCATCTAATACGCTGTCACCAAGAAGGGGTCAGCGACGCTGAATTAGAAGAAGCCCTCAGTATCGCTCTGATTGTGGGCGGTTCCGTCACTATTCCCCATTTGCGAAAAGCGTTCAAAGCCTGGGATGATTTGAAGAAAAGAAGTGTGAAAGTGTGAAAGTAAGATGTTATTAATCCGAACAATTAATATTTGAATCTTGGTAGGGGTTTGAAATTTTGAACCCCTACGACAAAGACACAAAATGACGAATGTTACGGATTCTCAATAGAATAAAAATAATGGTAATCTCTATAATACTGAAACGATGAATATTCTAAAGCTAAAAGCCCATAGCCCATAGCCTATTTTCGGAGTAAAATCACCACTGTTTGAAGGAATACCCCGCCGTCATCCCGAAGGTGAACTGGGTCTCATTATATTCCAAACCCCAATCATATCCCCAAAATGCGGCTTCTCCGAAGAGGTCGAAATGCAGACCATACATTTCAAAACCCGCCCCTGTGGTAACCCCGGTTTTGTATGAGGGGTTTTCATCATCCCAATCATCCCGCCATTTAACCGCATCATGGAATATTCCCACTCTGAATGGAACCGGCGCTAAAAATTCCCCTCCCAGGCGGTAGCAGGCGCCGTTTTCAACATAGAAGAAGCTCGGAGGCGGAGATTCCCCGCCCTCGGGATAATATAACTGCATCCCCGCGAATGGGCGGGTTTGATACTCCCCGGCTAAAAGTATCGTTGGCGTTATTTGATAATTCACTCCGATGCCCGCCACCGCTGGTATGTTCCAATCCACATCCGATAATTCATATTCGCTCTCATCGCCGTCGAGGTATTTATAGTAGTGTTCGCCGTCCCTTAATTTAAACTTGAAATCGGAACGCCACATAAAGCCAATGGTCAATTTCCGGGTAATCTTCATCACCTGCCCTAAAGTGAAGTAGTAAGCGGAACCGGTGTTTTCCTGCTCACTCTTTTCTAACACATAAGAATACTGAGGTGGGCTCTCATAATCGTAAGTATACTTATTCCCCATCTTGCCAAATACGGATTTGTTGAAAGCCAGCCCGAACGACATCCAATCGTTCACCTTGACCGCCAAAGCCGGAGAAATCGTATTCAAACCTCCATACTCCTCACCCGTAACCTTCACATCGTATGAAAAACCGTCATAAGTATTCCGGTATTCCCGCCTGTAATTCCGCCCGTTGTCGAAGTAGGAATTATATCCGATTCCGAAGACTAATTCTATTCCCGAATCGAAAGTCTTAACCGGCATGGCGAATGATATATGGGTTAATTTGAGATGAATTGTATATTTTGCCTCCCAATATTGATACGGAGCGCCGATTTCGTTGAGCGGTTCATCATCAATTATTCCAAAGAAGAGCCGCCCCCCTGCTTGAACCTTCGGGCTGTCGATGAAACCGGGATTTGCCGGGTTCACGAAAATCCCATTTCCACCAGATGTATTGAGTATTTCAGTCCTTCCCATCCCGCGGGCCCGGGCGTCATTCACCGCCGGGGCGAACAAATAATCCTGAGCAAATATCATAATTGGGAATAAAAGAACTATTATGAAAATTGCGATTCTCATCCGCCGTCTCTTTAATATGCTGCCTGATATTTTTTTATTTGACATCCGCAGTAATTATATTTCACACCCCTTCACAGGCTTGATTAAGCTCCTTCAATAATTTGTCAATATCTTCGATACAGTGAGTGGATACGGCTCCCTCAATAGTCCCCCATTCGGCGACCTCACAGTCTACGCAGTGCATACCGTATTTCTGAAAGACATCTATCGTCTTCGGTTCAAGTTCGATCACCTTAGCGACGGTCATATCCCTGGTGATTCTCATTGGAGTTTCTCCTATATTTATAATGAACCGCTTGATTTTTCAAGTATACTATCATCCCGAACGGTCAGCGACCCGAATCATAAAAATAGCATAAGAATTCACGCTAAAAGCATACGGGAATGATCCGCCGGTGGGCGGACTTCACTGTGTTCAGCATTAGATCCGGAGAGGCGGGAATGACAGCCTATTAACCCTTAACCCCTAAAACCTAAACCCATTTTTCAGAGTAAATATACAAACAAACACTGCCAGAATCAAAAAATGCGTTCCTAATTTTAAGTTATACAGCACAACTAAAAAAAACTATAATTTTTCCTTGACAAAATTTAAGAATATTGTACATTATACTTCGTAGCTTTCTGTGTTCTGTATCACATTCCTTCCGATTAAACCTTCGTGCGCCAATGAGCGCATTTCCAAGCCAAGTTGATCAATCGGGTTGAGAAATTATTCTTTCTTTGTTTCATACTAATTAATTATTATTCAACGCTATAGAATCGTGGTAAGTAAATATGCCTGAGCGAACAGGCGAGCTCTTCCCAACCGAAGAACTCACCGAGCATGACATAGAATTGAACACCTATACCTTAGAAGTCAGTGAAGTGCCTTTCACCCCGGCGAAACTATCCGAAAATGCAGTAACTGTGCTTGAAAAACGGTACTTGATAAAAGACATCAGCGGTAATCCTGTCGAAACTCCCCATGAATTATTCCGAAGGGTCGCGAAGACAATCGCCGCGGTGGACGCCGATTATGGCTTTGACCCCGCCGAAATGGAAGAATTATTCTTCCGCTTGATGAATTCGCTCGACTTCCTCCCTAATTCGCCCACTTTAATGAACGCGGGAAGAGAACTGGGACAGCTTTCGGCTTGCTTTGTAATGCCTATAGAAGATTCAATGGAAGGGATTTTCGAGACGGTAAAGCGCACCGCTTTGATCCATAAAAGCGGCGGAGGAACCGGATTCTCCTTCTCACGCCTCCGGCCCAAAAACAGTCCGGTCCGGTCTACTGCCGGCACCGCATCAGGGCCGGTCTCCTTTATGCATGTGTTTAATGCCGCCACAGAAACCGTCAAGCAGGGAGGCACCCGCCGCGGAGCCAATATGGCGATACTGCGCGTCAACCATCCTGATATAATGGAATTCATCACCTGTAAAACTGCGGAAAACCATCTGAACAACTTCAATATCTCCATCGCAGTGACCGATAAATTTATGAAAGCGCTGGACGCCGGCGGTGAATATCAACTGATCAACCCTCATACTGAAAAGCCGACAGCCAGAGTATCCGCTCGAGAAGTCTTCGATAAAATCGTCGAATGCGCCTGGCGCAACGGCGAACCCGGAATCGTCTTCATCGACAGAATTAACCAAGATAACCCCACCCCCGAATTGGGTGAAATCGAATCAACCAATCCCTGCGGTGAACAACCCCTGCTCCCTTACGAATCCTGCAATCTTGGCTCTATTAACCTCGATCATATGGCCGATAACGGGGTGATCAACTGGAAAAAACTGCGGAAAACTATTCACCTGGCGGTGCATTTCCTGGATAATGTCATCGATGCGAATAAACTGCCCCTGCCCCAAATCGAGGAAATGACCCTGAAGACCCGTAAAATCGGCTTGGGTGTGATGGGCTTCGCCGATATGCTTTACCAGCTGCGAATTCCCTATGATTCCGAAGAAGCCCTCGCAAAAGCCGAAGAAGTTATGTCCTTCATCAGGGAGGAAGCCAGACAGAAATCTCGCGAACTCGCTAAAACGAGAGGCGTCTTTCCGGCTTGGAAAGATGGATCGATGCCTCTGCGCAACGCCACTATTACCACCATCGCCCCCACCGGCACCATCGCTATGATTGCCGACGCTTCCAGCGGAATCGAGCCCAATTTCGCCCTCGCCTTCATTAAAACCGTGCTTGACGGCGAAAATCTCCATTACCTGAATCGCCGCTTCGAAGAAGCCGCCAAAGCGGGAGGATTCTACAGCGATGAACTGGTGGAAGCGCTGTCGAACGGTGAGCCGTTGAGTAAATTCAAGCATATACCCGAAAGTATTCGCCGGGTATTTCGAACCTCACATGAAATCGAGGTTCAATGGCATATCCGCATGCAGGCGGCTTTCCAAAAATTCACCGATAATGCCGTATCTAAAACTATCAATTTCCCCAAAAACGCCGCCGAAAAGGATGTCCGCGAAGCGTTCCTGACGGCACATCGCCTCAGATGCAAGGGACTAACCGTCTATCGGGATGGATGCAGAAAATCACAAGTATTGAACTCAGGGGGCAATTCCGAACCCGAAGATGTCGATATCCAAAAAGTCTCCCCCCATCCCCGCAAGCGCCCTCGAATCACTAAAGGGGTCACCGAAA
This sequence comes from Candidatus Tariuqbacter arcticus, assembly GCA_013202315.1. Lineage (GTDB taxonomy): Bacteria > Electryoneota > Tariuqbacteria > Tariuqbacterales > Tariuqbacteraceae > Tariuqbacter > Tariuqbacter arcticus. The sequence goes on from JABMRZ010000466.1 coordinate 7,738, forward strand.
GGGTGAACACCGGCGAAGGGATGTTGTATGTGACTATCAACGAAGACCTGGAAGGTCTCTGTGAGGTTTTCGCTTCCATCGGAAAACACGGCGGACATGTATCAGCCCTATCAGAAGCCATCGGCAGGCTGATTTCCCTCTGTCTCAGATGCGGAATCGATATTAAATCGATTATCAAACAACTCAAGGGAATCGCCGGTCCCGATCAGGTGTGGGACAACGGCGACTTGATACTCTCAACTCCAGACGCCATCGGCAAAGTCCTTGAGAGGTATATCAACAGTAGTAGTACAAGTGAGAAGCCGCCTTTAAGCGACGAACCGGAGAATGGGACCAGGGAAATATGTCCGGATTGTGGAGGGTTCTTAGTCTATCAAGAAGGATGTGAAATCTGCCATAACTGCGGATATTCTAAATGCCGTTAGCCCTTCTCTAAACAGCAGAAACAATTTAAGGCGATATATAGCGATTCTTAAAGGGTCTGTTTCCCAAATCAATACAGCGTGCTGTCGACTCACCGCAGTCGACAGCATATATAATAATAAAAA
>JABMRZ010000467.1 GCA_013202315.1 Candidatus Tariuqbacter arcticus
ATCTCTTACATTTATACTAATTATTTGTAATTCATTTAGATGCAAAATTCTTTTTCTTGAAACACGAGACTTGAGACATTCGGTTCTCGGTCTTCGATTCTCGGTTCACAAATCAAATATCATATATCAAATTTCAAATATTTTTGGCTAGTGTTCATTCGTGGTTAATTATCTCGCATTACCCATACAATACAGCGAATAACCTAAAAACTCAACCTATACTACCGACCAGCCTTTTTACCCCTGCAAATCCACTTCCCCCTCGAAAACTTTCTCCGCTTCCCCTTCGAGAATGATTGCCCGGTAATCCCCGCTGACAGTTACCAGCACATTACCCCCAACTTGTTCGACGGTTACCGGTCTATCAAATTCCAATCGTCCCGTCCGAATGCCTGCGATTACAGCGGCGCAGGCTCCGCTCCCGCAAGCGTCGGTAATGCCCACCCCCCTTTCCCAAACGACAACCCTAATCCTGTCCTGCTCTAACACTCTCGCAAATTCCACATTCGTTCGCCGGGGAAAATATTCGGATTTCTCGATTTCCCACCCCCACTTTCTCGCATCATCAATATTGAAATCGTTGAAAATCACGCAATGCGGATTGCCGACCGACAGGGCGGTGATGGTGAAATTATCCCCGCCGAATTCCTTTTTTCTATCAACACATTCATCCGAATCGAGTATTGGTATATCTTCCGGCTGAAATTTCGGCTTCGGCATCCACACCTTGACCCGGTCATCAACGGCGATTTCCACTCGGTTCACCCCTCCGCCTGTTTCTACAGTGAAAGGATTCTCAAAACATAGTCCCAGTTCCCGGACGAATAGAGCCAGGCACCTCAACCCATTTCCCGACAATTCAGCTTCCGAACCATCGGCGTTGAACAGCCTCATACCGACTTCAGCCTTCTCCGAACCGGTCAATAATATCACCCCATCTCCACCAATCCCATATTTCCTCCGGCATAGATATTGGACTTTCTGCGGTGTCAACCAATTCGGTAATCCACCTTCATCGTTCATCGAATTGAAGACGATGAAATCGTTGCCTGCCCCCTGATATTTATGGAATCTTTTCACAATAAACTCCGCTCTTATGAATCAATGACTCTATGTTATCAAATTAGACTGATATTTTCAAGTATTTCATATCGAATCGCTCGCCAAGCAGCCCAAAACCCGCATCCGGCAGCTCGATTCACTTTACAGCTTGCGCTCTTCTCGCCTTTTAATGAATGGAAAAATCGCACCCGGGTAAATAATTTAAATTACTGTTGACTTTCAACCGAAAATTTCATAATTTATGTATGCAAATTTAAGACCAGGAATTCCACTAATATCGAGTGAACAAAGCGTCTTGCACGAAAAACTACGCCGAATCAAGCTGCTGCTGATGGATGTCGACGGCGTCCTGACCGATGGCAGGTTCTATTATACCGATGACGGGCGGGAATTCAAAGCCTTCGATGTTAAAGACGGATTCGCCATCAGACTCGCCGGACTGGCGGGATTGAAATTCGGCATCATCACCGGTAAAATGTCAACTATCGTCGAAAGGCGAGCCGAAGAACTGCGTATTGGCGAAGTCCATCAAGGATATTTCAATAAACTCGATGTCTACCGCGATATCATCGATAGATTGAAATTGTTCGATACTGAAGTCGCTTACATCGGAGACGACCTGTTCGATTTAGGGGTGATGAAGAAAGTCGGCTTTTCCGCCTGCCCCGCCGATGCGGTTGACGAAGTTCGTGAATCCGCCGATTACATCGCCTCCAGGGAAGGGGGCAGAGGCGCAGTCCGCGAAGTGATTGAAATGATTCTTAAAGCGCATGGCAAATGGGACAGTTTAGTTAATGATTTCCTATCGGGAAGAATGAAACTCCCCGCCCAGTAATCGATGAATAACACACAATTGACAAATGACCGATAACTAATGACAAATGACATTTTAATCCTCCTTGACTATGTTCTGCTTAGAATCAATGCGAAGTTATGTAATTATAATGACGCTGGCGGTTTCTCTCTTTTTCTTCAATGGCTGTCGGAATGAAACTGAGGTTGAAATCGGCGATGAAGCGCATACGCTTTTCCCCGACCAGGAACTTTGGGACGCCCGCATCGTCTTCACTGACAATGAACGGATTACAACCATCCTGCAAGCCGAGTATATCGCCATCTTCGAGGAAACCGGTATGACCATCGCCGATACCGCTTTCCAGCTCGATACCTTCGATAAGCAGGGAAATCATACTTCCGTCATCACCGCCGATTCCGGAGTTGTCCTGGGGGAAGATTCACTGCTCGCATACGGCAATGTGGTGGTGGTTTCCGACAGCGGGGTGGTGATAAACACCGAAAGAATGTATTGGGATAGAGCGAACAACTCAATTCGCGCCGATACTTTCGTAGTGCTGACAACCCAAACCGATACTCTATACGGAGACAGCCTAATCTCGGACGAAACCTTGGAGAATTGGCAGGTCTTCAATCCTCGTGGCAAGACCATCCGCGTATTATCCAAATGAGTTATATAGCGATTTGAAAAAATCGCGTCCTATGTTGTCATTCACTCGAAACAGCTTGTCCG
>JABMRZ010000468.1 GCA_013202315.1 Candidatus Tariuqbacter arcticus
GTCGGTGGACTAAAGCCCACCGCCTATAGCCTACAGCCTATTTTCAGGGTAAATTTAATAGATACAAAGAGGGAATCAGATATCGGCGAAGGTTTCAATTTTCACCCAGCCCCGCTTGCCATCGGGCAGAGCTATTTCCGCCCAAGGCGGCAACTCCTGTAATATTCTAACCTTGACCCCTTCGTGGAGGGAAAACAATCCCTGCGCTCCCTGGTCCGGCGCGGATACGATTTCAACTTTGTCGGCGACTATTATCGCCTCTCGTACATTCGCTTCCCGCCACAATCTAACCCCGAATACAACCGCGAAAAGCAGGAAGCAGATTAGAACCGGAACGATCAAATAGAAAGCCGACCGCTTTAAAACCCCTTTCGACTGAAAATAATAACCAGCCGCCAGCCCCAATGTAATTAGATATAATATCAGAGTGATTATCGCCAGGCTTCTTAGAGTAAAATAGTCTCGCACGCCCTCGAAAAACTTCCACACCGCCAGGCGCGGAGTATCAATTCTGTCAGCCACTCTCATCTGCGCCATTTTAAGGTTGTCGGCTAAATCGTCATCGCGGGGCAGGAATTTCTTCGCTTTTTCAAAATGTAGAATCGCTGATCCGAGTTCTCCGTTTTTATAATAGGCGTTTCCCAGATTGTAATGCAATTTGCCGCTATCATATCCAGCCTGGATGATTTCCGAATAGAGGGTGATAGCTTCAGGGAAGTTTCCATCGCGATAGAGGTTATTCGCCCGGATAAATTCTTTTTCAAGGACATCTTCAGCCATTGCATCCAGGGCAGATATAAGCAGCAGCAGTATGACAGCTATCCTCGCCATTCTCTCTCCATTTCAGTCAGGATATTTTTCGCTCTTTTAACGAGCTTCGCTCTTTCTGAAGCGCCCGGTGAGACCGGGGAAAACCTGCCCATATCGCACTCATCGAGTATTTTGAGAAGTTCTTCAATTGTATTGTCAGACAGTCCTGATTGCACAAGTCTATCCTTTATTTCGTCTAACACAAATCCCGCCGAAGAAGTCTCGGTCTTATCTGCAATATAGCCTCTCAATCCTTCTCCCGCTCCTCGGAAAAAGGCTTCAGCGCGGGTGGAAGTTTCAATTTTACCGGCTTTTTCGATAAGTTTATTAGCGGTTCGATAAGCGTTCTTGGCGCGGACTTTATATGGATTCAACCGTAAATAATGTGACCGAAGGACCCCTCCGGTTATGAACAATAACAGGGGCACGGCGAAAGTCAGATAATAGCCGGGGGTTCTATAGACTTCATTTCCGATTGGCTTCAGATTAGTTTCGCTCTTAATAAAGTGAATATCTTGACCGTATAAAGTCACTTCGCCCGGCGACACGGACACTCCGCCGGGCATAATCATTTCTTTCCCGCGAGCCACTATGACGGAGAATTCTCGGCTATTCAGAGTCTGATATTTCTTGTTACGGGGATTATAGAAGCTGAACCTCACCGGTTCAATCACTTGAGCGCCGGGGAACCTGGGCACCAAGATATACTTAAAAGTCTTGGAGCCGCTGACTACTCCGGTTGATTTGTCGGTCTTGATACCGATTTCAGGGTCATACTTTTCAAAATCCGGGGGGAAATCGATATTAGGCGCCGGCACCATTCGGATATTGCCGCGTCCCCTGATTTTTACTGTCAGGGTTATCGGCTGATTAGTTTGGACTGAATCTTTATCCAGCGACACTTCCATTTGGAATTGTCCCACCGCGCCTGAGAAATCATCGGGCTTTCCCGCGGAGGGGAATGGAAGAACCGATAGTTTCAGTGGTTCAGACTGGATGTAACGGGGCACAGTGATGATATTATCGAAGAAGGGGTCGTTGAAGAAGCGATTGAAAGGGTCGCTGTAGCGGGTTTTTCGGCGCTCCTGGATCTGGCATTGGATTTCCAGCGGCTCAATGGTCATTTCGCCGGATTTTGTGGGGAAGAGGGCGATTTTACGAATGATAGCTGTTTGATATCGCTGTCCGTCGATTATCTCCGTTCCCACCACCGGCTGGCGGGGTAGTTCGAATTTTTCCACCCAAAAACCGGGGGTTTGGGGCAGTTTGGTGATTTCATAGGAACTGACGCTGGTTCGGAAATAGAGCCTATACTTAACCATAACCACATCGTTTTGCATCAGAGTAGTTTTATCGGTCTCGGCTCTGAGGAAGATGTTGCCTTGGACTTCTTTTATATCATCGCGTCCGCCTTTTCTATCGGATTTTTCGCCTTCCTGTCCACTCCCTCCCGCAGATACTACTCTGATGGTAATTGAGTTGGTTTGGTATTGTTTCTTCTTAAATTTAACTTGTGCGGGGGGAATGGTGATTTCGCCGGTTCGTTTGGGTTGAAGGTGATAGCTAATCGTTTTGGAAGCGGACATTCTGCCGTTGATAAGCTGGATATTGGTTGACTCGATAGGACCATCTAAGATATAAAAATCGGTTAAATCGGGCAATTTTGGGGAAGGCATTGACCCCACTGGTCCAGACAGTTCTACTGTGTATCTGAAATACCCTTCTATGGGCACTTCATTCTTATCCACATAGGCGTTGAACTGGAAGTCCGCTGTGAAGCCTGAACCGGCGCAGGTTAGTAATATCAGCGCCGTGAGCCATAATTGCATAATTCTATTCATATACGCTAATTTGCCCGTTAAGTTATTAATTTAACCGTTTGATATTGGGCTCTGGATTCCCGCTTTCGCGGGAATGACAGCTTAAAGTGGTTAACTTTGAATAGCTGAGTTTGAAGCTATATTATTAATATATAGGTATTTGCTGTCGACTGCGGAGAGTCGACAGCAGCTATATTCAGGATTTCCTTTCCATGGTTTTCCGTTTTACTGTTTTACCAGTTTACCAATTTTTTTCCTTCGACTTCCGACCCGCCATCCGCTGTTTAATGACTTTTTCCTGCACCGCTTTTTCATCGTTCATCAACGCATTGAGTATCTTCAAAGCATCCTCTTCGGACATCTGTTCTTCTATTTGATTTTCCTGGGATTGAGCGTTTTGTTCTTCTTGTTGTTCGGATTCTTCCGGCTCACTCCGTTCTTCCTGTTGCTGTTGATTTTCTTGGTCTTGCTGCTGCTGTTTTTGTTGTTGACGCTGTTCATCCTGGGAATCATCTTGGTTCTGCTCTTGCTGCTGTTGTTGCTGCTGCTGTATTTGACGCAATGCGTATTCCAGATTCTGCTTCACTTCCATATCGTGCGGGTTCAATTTCAGCGAATTGATGTAGGCGGATACTGCGTTTCCCATATCTCCGGCTTTCAATAGTGTATTTCCGGCATTATATAAAGCCTTCGATTTCAGATTATCATCGGCGCCGCTCAGGGATTCCAGATAGACCTGACCCGCTCGTTCCAGATTTCCCGCTTTATAATGGGCGTTCCCCAGGTTGAATTCGATTTCGGGCAGTTCGCCTTTATTCATCGCTTCTATATATTTGACGAGCGCTTGGTTGAAATTTTCCTGTTGGTATAGTTTATTTCCGTCTTTCACCAGTTTGCGCCGGGTGGCTCCATCAGCGGAAACGGCGAAGACCATAACCGCCAGCGTAAAAGTAAATATCCTTTTAAGATTCATTATAATACTCGAATTCAATGGTTTATTTATCCGGCTGTTTAATATATGGGTTATGGATTCCCGCTAAACGCATGCGGGAATGACAGGGGGAGCTGGGAATCCGCCGGTTAGTGAACTAAAGCCCACAGCCTATAGCCTATAGCCTACAGCCTATTTTCACACTTTCACACTATTATCATTTAATCCAATTTGAAGAATTTCGACCACGGCCCCCGCTTTTCGCCGATGAACATTTCCAGCATCAGTAAAAATAAAGCTACACCCGCAAAATATTGGAAACGGTGTTCATATTCGGTATATTGTTTGGCGGACAGCTCGGTCTTTTCCAGCCCGAAAATTTTCCGGTAGATTTTATCCAGTTCATCTTCGCCGGTAGTTCCCCGGTAGTAACCGCCGCCGGTTTCCAGGGCGATTTCAGTCAACAATGTTTCATTCAGTTTGGAGAACACCACCGCCCCGCTCTTATCCTGCAAATAACCTTTCCTGCCGGGGACGGGCGCACCGCCGGGCGTTCCCATACCGACGGTATAGATGATTACTCCTTTATCCTTCGCTTTTTGCACCGTTTTTTCCACTTCGCGCTCGTGGTCTTCGCCGTCAGTGATTAATACCAACACCTTTTGGCTGGCGTTTTCAATCTTAAAAGCGTTGACCGCGACTTCGATGGCTTCGGCAATCGCCGTCCCCTGCACCGGGATAAGTGAAGTGTCCAGCACATCGGCGAACATCTTCGCCGCTCCATAGTCCAGCGTCAGCGGGCATTGGGCGTAAGCCGCCCCTCCAAAGGCGATTATTCCGATGCGATCGCCTTTCAGTTTATCGATGAAGCTCCTGACTTCGTGCTTGGCTTTGGATAAGCGGTTGGGTTTTATATCTTCCGCCATCATTGAAGCCGACACATCGACCGCGGCTATGATGTCCACCCCTTCCCGCTTTACTTCTTCCATTCGGGTTCCGATTTGAGGGTCTATCGCCGCGGCGATTAGGAAGAATAACGCCGCCACCAAGAGCAACCCTTTAAGCGCGATTTTGCCGCCGGAAATATCACGCGCTATTTTATTCAGCATTGGGTGTTCGGCGAAATTTTCCCGTTCAGCCCGGCGTTTCTTAGCCGCGTAGATTACCAGCGCCAGGGCGATTAAGACCAGCCATAGCAGCCAGAGCAATTGGGAATTTGCGAATCTAATCATTTTTTCATAGTGCAAAAGTGTGAAAGTATGAAAGTGTGAAAGAATATTGCTATTTAGATTTTTTCTGTTTTCTTAAATGGCTTATTAGGCTTGAAATCATCGAAGATATTTCGATACATTCACCGATCAGTCTTTCTACTTCAAGTTTTGCTATATACCCAAGGGCTTGAGCGATATACAACTGAGTTCGTAGTTCACCGCAGGAACCTTTAGCGATTAGAAGAAAGCGTTTGAATTCGGCGGATGATTCCCGTTCAAATCCTTCGGCTATGTTTGAAGGAATAGATACAGCCGCCCGGCGGATTTGATCCCTTAAACCCCAATCCTTATCGAACGGTCCTTGCCCGGTAAGTTTGTAGATTTCCACTGCCAATCGGCAACTCCGCTTCCAGATTTCGATATCTTCAATTTTTTTAAACAGTTTCTCCATTTTATCGTTACTCCTTTTTTTTACTTTCACACTTTCATACTTTCACACTTTCATA